>CALGRQ010000068.1 GCA_937880795.1 uncultured Dyadobacter sp.
ATTAGATTCAAGTTTATTGATTTTTCTATTTATCGAAATTTGGATACTACGCAATCCTAGATTGCTCAAACACCGATACATTGCATCAAAATTATTACTTTTTAAAGAAGCTAGCCCCTCGTTTAAATGATATTTTAAAGGGGAAAATGTTATTAGAAACTTTCAGTCAGGAAAGGGACGAGCTAATTCTGGTTTTTGCGAACCATGTAACTGACGAATTGCTTCATGCTCCCTTTTTTATTAAAGCTACGCTACGTGCAAACTTTACATGCTTAAGTTTTCCTGATAAGTTTGATCGAGCGAGAAGGAATAGCGTGAATCTATTTGCGGGATTTTACGGCGAAATCGTCGTTTCTGTGAAGGTATTTCTCAATGAAAGGGCTTTTGTCGTCGGTTTTGACAATAATACCTCTCTTGTGTTCAAGATGTATGGAAACCGATCTAATATCATTGGTTTTGATGCCCAGGGACAAGTTACCGATTTGTTTAATAATAAGTTGGTAACAGATCAGAACTTGTCACTATCTCAATTTGACAGAGAAATCGATCAGTCGTTTGATGCCTACATAAGTAATGGCATGAATCATCAGATGCAGTTTCCCACTTTTGGAAAACTGATTAATGGTTATCTGCAAGATTTCTTGGCTAAGGAAACAGACCCGGTCATTCGGTGGGCTACGATTCAAAAGGTAATAGAGGACCTGGATGCTAATCGTTTCTATATCGTAAAACATGAGTTGGTCCCGAAACTTGTTCTGATGCCGCTAGGGGAAGTTATTGATACTTACACGGATCCGATTGATGCGATTAATGCATTTTATTATGCGTTTATACGCTTAACCGGAATTGAATCGGAAAAGGCAGAAATTATTAGAATTTTAAATAAGCGATTGCAACAGACAGAAAGTTATCTTGACAATACTTTTAAAAAATTGGTGCAACTGGAAGAAGCTATACGGAATGATGAAATTGCCAATATTATTATGGCTAACCTGCATCAGATACCGTCACGTGCCAATCAGGTAGAACTATATGATTTTTATCGGGATCAGCCCATTCTTATCAAACTCAAAAAGGATCTGTCTCCACAAAAAAATGCGGAGGGATATTATCGGAAGTCTAAGAATGAGAAAATTGAAACGGATCGTTTGAATGATAGCCTGGCAGCAAGAGAAGTTGACAAGTTGAAAATCCAGGAACACCTTGAAGTTATAGATAAGATAGATTTACTGCGAGAATTGCGTGCATACATCAAATCGAATGGTTTGGTAGGGAACCCCAATACATCTGTTGTGGCAGCCTCTGACTTGTTTAAGAAGGTAGAGTACAATGGCTATACGATATTAATTGGGAGAAACGCCAAAAATAATGATTTGCTTACAAAACAATACGCTCACAAAGAGGACTTGTGGTTGCATGCGCGAGATGTTTCTGGTTCTCATGTGGTGATTAAACACCAGGCCGGTAAAAAGTTTCCATCTCTCGTCATTGAGCGTGCTGCTGAATTGGCTGCGTTCTATTCAAAAAGAAAAAATGACAGTTTATGTCCTGTGATCGTCACACCAAAGAAATACGTAAGAAAATTGAAAGGTATGGCAGAAGGGGCTGTTATTGTGGATAAGGAAGATGTTGTGATGGTTGTTGCAAGGGGAGAGTGATGTGGGGTGAAATCCGCTTCAATAATAGTTTTTTACGGAAGTGGAAATCAAATTAAATATAACGCTCGAAACCGGTATCCAAGGCTTTGATAAGTCTGTTGATATAGCGAACTTCGTATAAAAATAGAGAGAACAGGTTTATTAGTGAAGAATGCTTGAAAATCGGCGCTTTGTTATCATTGGATTTTTTGCCGTTATAGGGTTAATATATTTAGCGCGACTTTTCTACCTACAGGTATTAGACGAAAGCTATTCGATCGTATCGTCGAGTAATTCAATTAAAAGAGTTATTGAAATTCCGTTTCGGGGTCAAATTTATGACCGAACGGGTAAATTAATTGTATACAACACTCCTGTATATGATTTACTGGTTACACCATCCAAAGCGAAGGTGGAAGATACGTTACGTTTTTGCAAGGTGCTTGGTATAGAGCGTCGCGATTTTGATAGCCTCATGGCCGCTGCAAGTTCGTATAGCCGGGTAAAGCCATCACTATTTCTGCGGCAGCTTTCAAAAGAAGATTTCGCATCGATTCAAGACGTAATGGTAGATTTCTCGGGTTTTCAGTTTGCTAAAAGTTCTTTGCGAACCTATACGGCACCTACCTTGGCCAATACGCTTGGTTATGTGAGTGAAATAACCAAAGGTCAACTGGAAAAGCAAGAAACTCCCTATTATCGCCAAAGTGACTATATAGGTCAGAGTGGTATCGAGAAGATATATGAGGATGATTTGAGGGGCAAGCGTGGTACCAAATTTGTAATGCAAAATGTAAATGGTGTTTACAAAGGACCGTGGAAAGGTGGTGAGTTGGATACTATGGCTGTCGCCGGGAGCAATTTATACTCCGGAATTGATCTGGAAGTACAACAATACGCCGACAGTCTGATGGTAAACAAGGTAGGTAGTGTGGTTGCGATTGAACCATCAACCGGTCAGATTTTGAGTATGGTTTCCGCACCAACTTATGATCCCAATATTCTGGCCAGTCGTTTCTTTTCCAAAAATTATAGCGCATTAGTACGTAATCCTTATAAACCGCTTTTCAATAGGCCGGTAATGGCTAGTTATCGCCCGGGTTCTACCTTTAAGTTAATTCAGGCACTGGTTGGCTTACAGGAAGGTGTCATTACGCCCGGTACAGGCTTTACACATGCCAACTGCCCGGTTGGTTGTCATGGTCATCCCGCTACAACATCGGTTGCCCTCGGTGTAGCGCATTCGTGTAACCCGTATTTCTACCATTTGTTCCGTAGGATTATGTACAACAATAACATATCCAACACCTTTAAAGCTTCGGCGGCCGGGCTTAATGAGTGGCATACACGGGTGAGTAAATTTGGTATTGGGCAGCAGCTTGGTATAGATTTGCCCAGTGAGCGCAAGGGTAATTTACCCGATAAAAAGTATTATGATAAGATTTACGGCGAAAATGCCTGGAAGTTTTCAAATATCTATTCCATCAGTATTGGAGAAGGAGAAATTCTGATAACGCCTTTAAAAATGGCTAACGTAGCGGCCATTATTGCAAACAGAGGGCACTATTATATACCACACGTAATTCACGGCGTAGGGGATAGTAAAAAGCTGGATCCCATGTATACGACAAGACATGAATCCGGAGTGGCTGCGCATCATTACGATCCTGTTATTCAGGGCATGATTGGTGCTGTGGAAGCCGGTACTGCAAAAAATGCCCGTATACAGGACATTACGGTAGCCGGTAAAACGGGGACCTCTCAAAATAAAAAGGGAGACGACCACTCAATATTTATTGGATTTGCACCAGTCGATAATCCCAAAATCGCCATTGCGGTATTTGTAGAAAATGCAGGTTTTGGAGGATCTGCTGCGGCACCGATTGCAGGTTTGATTATGGAAAAGTATCTCACCCGAAAGGTGACGAACAAAGCCATGGAGAAAAAAATGAAGGATATGAACCTGATGAGTAAGGTAGTATTGACAGACGAACAACGTGCATTGTTGAAGCGCGATACCATTAGAAGGGACACATCCAATTCCAAAGGTTTAATAAAAAGATAGATAAAGACATTGCTTCGTGAAAGAGCTACCAGAGGGTAAACCAATAACTAAAAATGTAGATTGGGTTGTTGTATTGATTTACATCGCCTGCTTGGGTATTGGCTGGATGAACATCTACGCCGCAGTATATAACCCGGAGGTGAAAATGAGTATGTTCGATCTCTCCAATAATGCAGGAAAGCAGTTGATGTGGATTGGGACTGCCGCCATTCTCATCACGTGTATTTTGGTGATAGATTATAAATTCTATGAAACGTTCGCTTTCATCATCTATGCTATTGTTATTGTCTTTTTAATAGTGGTGTTGTTTGCAGGATCTAACATTAACGGTTCCCGATCCTGGATTAAATTTGGTTCATTTTCACTGCAACCTGCCGAGTTTTCCAAGTTGGCCATCAGTTTGGCTATTTCTAAGTATTTGAGTGATCCTGCTATTAGCCTTAATCGGAAATTAAAAGATTATTATCCCATCATTGGTATTATAGCATTGCCTGCTTTGCTCATTTTGTTATCCAATGAAACAGGCTCAATGTTGGTATTTGCTTCCTTTGCTATCGTTCTTTATAGAGAAGGAATGCCAGGGATTATCCCCGCCACAGGTATGATTGCAGCAGCATTACTCATCATTACGCTTCTTTTTGCGAAATGGTATATAGCGGGTGTAATCGTTGTTATTGCCGCAATCGTGATTTGGCTTATGCCTGTTATGACTCGCCGGAGAGGAGGGTTAATGGCTACAATACTGGCGGCTGGTGTGATGATCGGTATAGTTTTTGGGGTGGATTTTTTCATGAATAACGTGCTTCAAAAGCATCAGAGAGGTCGGATTATGGTACTTCTGGATCCGGATTCAGATCCGCGTGGTGATGGTTGGAATGTAATTCAATCCAAAATAGCGATTGGTTCAGGTGGATTGACGGGTAAAGGCTTTCTGGAAGGGACTCAAACTAAATTCGATTTTGTACCTGAGCAAAGCACCGACTTTATTTTTTGCACCGTGGGTGAGGAGCACGGTTTTGTAGGTACGCTCGTTGTGGTATCGTTGTTTATTTTATTGATTTCGCGTTTGGTAATTTTGGCAGAACGACAGCGCAGCAGGTTTGCTCGTGTATACGGCTACTGTGTGGCGGGAATTATCTTTTTTCACTTCCTGGTTAATGTAGGGATGACGATCGGCTTAATGCCTGTTATTGGAATTCCACTGCCATTTTTTAGCTATGGAGGTTCTTCATTGTGGTCGTTTTCTATTCTGCTTTTTGTATTTCTTAAAATAGACGCGCAAAGACCGTTTG
>CALGRQ010000069.1 GCA_937880795.1 uncultured Dyadobacter sp.
GAAGGTTATACGTATCACCAGATCCAATTTTATATTTAGAAACAGACAAATTTTCAAGTATTTCTACCGCTTGAATACTGGAAGGGGTCGCAAGAAATTCAAGATTACAATCCTCACAATGCTTTTTTAGCGCTGCCCACTGCTCAGGACTAAACTCCATACTTTTCCAATATTCCATGCGGGTAGTGGTGGAATAGGGGAGTGGTACGCGAAAGGGTTCGAAGGCGCTACTTTCTGCTTCGGCAATATGCATTTGAAATTTTACGGCATTGATCCCGCTGTGATGAAGGGCATCGATATAGGCATGGGCCATACCTATACAACCACCGTGAGCTTGCCCAATTTCACCAATTATATAAATCTTGGAACTCATCTGAAACGGTTATTTTAATGAGAAAAATAACAAGTTGCATCAGGTATCAGGATTGATAGGTTACATCGTATCCATATCCGGATTGGAGTTTAGCGCCGTTGAGAATCAAATGGAGTTTAGGTAGAATTTTATGAGTTGAAATTTCCTGAATCCTTTCCAGTTGATGTCGGAAAGTGAAATCTTGTCTCACAACGTATAGACTAATGTCAGCATATTGACTTAGAATATGTGCATCGGTCACTATTCCGAACGGGGCAGTGTCGAGTATTATATAATCATAATGACTTTTGAGTTCATGAAGTAATTGACCAACCCGTTCAGATAGTAGTAACTCAGCCGGATTAGGCGGTACGATACCTGCGGTTATTACATCGAAAAGTTCTGGACTGGGCAATTTTTGGGTGACTTCCTGAACTGAAATACTGGAAATGATATAGTGCGTCAATCCTATCTTTTGCGGTACTGTAAAGGTCTCTGAAAGCCGGGGCCTGCGCAAGTCACATTCCACCAATATTACCTTTTTGCCTGCCATTTGAAGAGTCTTACACAAGTTGATCGCTATAAAAGTTTTACCTTCTCCAGCCATACTGGATGTAATCAGGATTACCTTGTCCTTATTGATGGATGAAATAAAATTTAAGTTGGTTCGGAGAATACGGAATTGTTCTTGAACGGAGCCGTTATTGGGAGTCTCCTGTCGCTGTTTATACAAGGACTTTTGTTTTCCTACCTCTCCTATGATTGGTGCAGAAACTGCATCCACCAGCTGCTTTTTGCTGGTAATGCGTATACTGAATAGGTCAACGATATGATCGTAGGCGATAGGAAAAAACAGTCCAAGCAATAGCGCAACGAGGATAGTTATGCGTGAGTTGGGAGAAACGGGATATTCATCACCCCTAGGTTTATCGATGATGCGTCCGTTGGCAAGTGTGGAAGATTTTGAAATGGAAGTTTCAACACGTTTTTTTAGGAGAAAAATATATAACTCCTGTTTAATTTGTTGCTGACGTGCATGGCCTAGAAAAATTCTTTCACGACCCGGTAAACTGTGGATTTTTGTGTGAATGTCTGAATCTTCCTTGAGTATCTCCCGTCGATTCAATTCAAGCTCCTTCCGCCGAACTTGTAATTGGTTTAAAAACTCAAGTCGAAGATTTCGCAGCTGTTCATCCAAATTCTGGACATTGGGGTGTTCAGGTGTGGTGGATGACAGTGTACGATCTCTGAGTATTTGAAGTTCATTGTATTTGGCTATCCTGGCAACAAAATCGGGCTGTTGCATGACAATGGATGAAGGTACAATTGTAGAGGGGTTTCTCTTCATATAGTCCATGAGAGACTCTAGAATGCTCAATTGAAGTTCTATTTCATTGTTTCTTTGTGAGTTGCTTTGACCGTGCTCAAGAAGCAAACGGGCTTGTTCCGTAAAATCCGTAATCTGGTTGTTTTCCCGGAATTTTTCAATGCGCTCCTCCACCCCTTTTAGTTCTTTTGTGACCAAAGCGAGATTTTGATCTATAAATGAAATGGTACTATCTGCAATGCGGTTTTTATCATGGATGCTAGCTTGTAGGTAGTTTTCAATCAGTTTAGATAAAATGGCTTCTCCCTTTAAAGGAAGTATATCTTTCAAAATAAGTCTTATGATACTGACCTGTTTATTACTAACTGATACCCGCAGGGCCTGGCTGTACTTTTTGGTAGTGCTGTTTATATCCCCAACAGAAATTAAGTAAGAATCATCATTTTGGGCTCGCATAGCCCCTTTCTTGACTACCACTCGCCCTACTGGTAATGAAAAGGTATCTCCGAAAGTCTGTTTCCAAATATGGGTATGGTCTGATAATGTGAAGCGATTCTCCTTGTCAAACTCAAGGTGATAAATTGGAGTCTCTGTTCGCGTTTTGGATTCCGTTGACTCCAACACTTCGAATTTGATGGGAGAAGTCTCAAATATTTCCGTAGTTTTAATTTTCCCCTTTGCAAAATATGTGATATGAAGTTGCAAGTCTTTGACGACTTGTTCCATCAAATTACGGCTGCGGAGTACCTCTACTTCGTTATCTACATTGCTCTTGCCGGCCGATAAACCTAGATTTTCTAATATAGCTGCTTCACCCAGGTCGGTTCCTTTTGTATCGTCCTTGACCAATACCGATGCGGAAATTTCGTAGATGGGTGTGGTGTACCGTAAATAAATAAAGGCAGAGGCCAGGCATACCGTTACGGAAAGTAAAAACCACGGCCAAAGAGGTGCCAGAGAAATGATTTTCCCAGCCAGAGGACTCTCAGTGGCTGAGGATGACGGCGTTCTCGTTATTTCCTGTAAGGTGTTCATTATGTTTTAGAATGATATCCTTGAAAGAAGTATAATTAAAACGGATATTCCCGAAGCAATAAGGGCATAATTTCGGGCTTTGCTCACATCACGAGTGGCTGCCAATTTGTGTTTGTTTGGCTCCACGAAGACGATATCGCCCTGGCGGAGGTAAAAGAATGGAGATGCAAGTGATTTCGATGAGTATAAGTTTAAACGCATGGCTGCTTTGTGTGTAGAGGTGTTACGAACGACCAATACATTCTCCTTTTTTCCATATATACTAATATCGCCCGCCAAAGCCAGTGCATCCAGCACCGACAGTTTTTCCTGATTAACGGTGAACTGACCAGGTTTAGAAACTTCACCTAAAACATTTACAGTGAAGTTGGCAAAGCGAACGATCACCACAGGGTTTCTATAATACTTATTAGCCTGAATGAGTAGTATGTCGTGAACCTGGTCAGTTGATAAACCCTCTGCCTCTATTTTTCCAATAATGGGTAGCTCAACATTGCCATGCTCGTCTACTGGATTAAGTAGTCCGGATGGTGGATTCGTATGAATTGCTGGTGTTTCATTGGTATATACACTGATATTCAAGACATCACCTACTTGTATAAGGGGTAATTGATATTTGGAGACTAGAAGTTCCTTTGGCTTTGTAAAGGAGGAATCGGGGATGTCCTGAAAATAGCCAACGCGTGTGGCAGTTTTGCAAGAGAGTAAAAGGCTGCAGAGCCATATAGTCAGCCATATCGCGCTACCATAGCTCTGGTTAGTGGTAAAGTCTGAATCCATTTCAAAACTTGATGAAGTGAGGAGGTTTACAGGGTCTTTACATAACGTATGGACGTTAGACGTATAGTTCTTGTTTAAGTATCAGGTCGGGAAATGTAATTTGGTATGCGGCAGGATTACGTACAATACGGACATAAAAAAACTGCTCACCTACATTTCTGTATTTGTGAGCAGTTTTAAGAGAGAGAATTAGATCTTAGGTAAAGTGCGTTTTTACTTTCTTCAGAGCTGATCCAATCACCTGATGCATATCGTAATAACGGTACTCAGCCAGTCGGCCTCCGAAAATAACTTTATCTTCCGTGGCAGCCAAGGCTTTGTATTTGCTAAAAATCTCCGAGTTTTTATCATCATTCACGGGGTAGTAAGGCTCAGCTCCTTTGGTCCACTCCTGAGGATACTCGTGTGTGATTACTGTTTTTTCCTGAGTGCCAAATTCGAAATGTTTATGCTCGATAATTCGGGTATATTTAGTTTCTCCATCGGTATAGTTAACCAC
>CALGRQ010000070.1 GCA_937880795.1 uncultured Dyadobacter sp.
CCATTCCATCCGGCGCGGGCCACTTTCTTGCCTTGTTTTAAGGCTTCGATTGCTTGGCCAAAATTCCAGTTAAAAGCCTTTTTGGAAATTTCTTCATAAATTACTCTTTCATAAGTCTTTTCAAAAATATCCGGCTTGCATGGATAAAATTCACCATTAACGCCTTTAATAATCCAATCTCCAACAGAACACAACATATCTCCTTCAAGTGTCGGAATTATAAGATTTGCTTTCTTTTCTTCTGGATCGCGAGCTATATTACAAAAATCAATACATTCCTTGTCGTTTGAGCCAGTAAATTTAACAGCTTCAATCACTACTGGTTTTTTTCTAAATTTTTCCATTTTTTATCGGTTGACCGTGTTCCGAAAGGGCTTAGTTCATTAATTAGTGATACCTTTTAGTTTTATTCAGTTTCTTCTTAGAGGTGAGGTGATATTTACCACACTCAGAGCATTTGTAAACTCGCTTATGTTTCTTTGTTGACCGATGTCTATTCGTCCTTCTTCCAATACCAATGGCGTTGTTTACTACCTTCTGGCCTTCATAAAATGAATCAAAAGAAAGTTTTTCACACATGGCTAGAATAGTATTTCTTTGATATAAAGAGTTTTATAAATACGACCAAAAGAATACTTTATCCGTAATCGTTGACCTTCTTTTATGGAGTGGAAGTGGTTTTTACTAACAGATATATTGTCATGTAAATCATTGACTTTAATACACAACATCCATTCATCAGAATAATAATTTGTTTGCGGAAGGCTTCTTTTAAGTGCAGCATTATAAATCCAAATAGTCTGAGTGTGTTCCGGGATAAACGCTTTCGAAATTACGACTCCTACTCCTTTATTTATTGGTCGATAAGTATAATCGACTAGAAATAGCAAGCCATAAACAATTGAACCTAACAACACAATCATTGCAAACCATGATGTTAATGCTATGAAAATTCCGGTAAATCCATCAGAAAAAGACTCAATTAATGCAATTTTTAAAACATCTTTCATAACTATTTATTTTGAGGATAAGCAGTAAAGTCAGCGACTTCATTCATCTTGATAGATGTTACAGCCTTACCGTACACGCCTGTTTTTTTCAATTGGCGAACTTCAGCAGTTGATTGGACTGCAAATCCAATTTCTGAACTACGCACTACATGGACCGGCCTATTTTCAATATTGGCTCTGGTTTGAGCTATTTTCTTTGCCTTGATGAAAGAGCGTTTCCGGAGCCATAACTTTAATTCTCCCCGAAACAGAGCCGGGAATAACTTAACAGCCTCAACCCTCACTGCTTTACTTTCTGCCGCCCGGTAGTCCTCAATCTTACGTGTTGCATAATCAAACATTGCGGCATAAGCCGCCTCTCTTTGTTTTTCGGTAAACTCTACTTTCATAATTGAAGCCTTGCTTCTCAGAATGTCTCTTAATGGATTGTTGTTCATTTTTGAGTTATTTTAGTTTATTGTAAGTTTCTTTGATTACCCGGGCGTCAAACAAAGCGTTGTGAGTATTAGGAACGTTGTTGTACAATTCGTCGTTATCGACGCAAAATGTTCCTAGCCGTTCTATATCAAACGCCTCTCTGGGTGTTATACCTTTCCTTATTGCAATCAGATCATTCAGGTCGAAAGGAACAGGGGAGATGTTGTCTGGGAGTTTAGGAAGACCAGTCTTGATAATATATGTGCACTTACTACTTTTCTTAGTCCATAGAAAAATATTGCGTTTATTAAGCATATCATAAATAGGTTCTCTACCGACTATCTCAAATTCTAACTCATCCCACTCAACCAGTAACTGAAGCATCCAGTACCAATCAAAGGTTCCGCAGTCGCAAACGAATTGGATATTGTAGTTTGAGAATTGAGAGAGCCATTTTTTCAACCATCCTTTTATTGTATAGATGCTTCCCCTGCACTCAAATTCAGGGAAGTAATAATTTTCACCAAATTCAATATTCCTAAGTTTATGGAAAAGGCCATCGCTATCTTTGCTAAACTTCAATTTTTCCACAACATTTTTTTTCACCCAATCATCACAAAGGCCCAGATCGAAGTCGGAGAATTCAGCGTAAAAGGATTTTGGAAGCATTTTTGTGTTTTCCACTACCTGCTCTTTTTCATAATCGTACGCTCTCTTCATCATATCGGAAAGACCATATCCATCTACTTTATTAACAATAGCATCGTGTGTAATTAATTTTGAAAAGACCCATCCACAAAAATGATCTGGACGGTAAAGAAGAATGCATTCTTTTTTTGAATACGGATCTAGTCCATTTAATTTAGCAAGAGCGATGGCAGAGCTTTTATCCCAAGAAACAATTCCTACAGGATATTCTTTACAAGTAGTTTTTTCATCACTTACTATCCCTAAAGAGATAGGTTGAGCATCCGGAGAAAGGCTTGTAAACTTGAAGTCAAAAAATAGATTGATTGTTTTCATAAGTTATTCCATTTATTAAATTCTTTGATGGTATATTTAATCAACCAAACGAGCGCTACAGTCAAAATTATCACTACTATTTTAAGTGCTAGTCTGTCCATTTTTCAATGTTTATTTTGTAAGATTTATAAATACATCTCCTATTCTGGCAACATTATCAGGAAGTGTTTCATCAATAACTACCTTCATTCCAAACATGGTAGGATTTATTACTCCTGATGCAAATGGAATGTCTTTTACAAAAACATCCTTGCAGTTATCGACCAATGCCTGTTTGAAAATCTTTCCACATTTAATCTCTGGAAGCTCCTGTGGTTTATTATCCATAATTTCATTAAATACACTTCTGATTGTGTCGAGGTCTAGTTTTGATTCGTGTTTCATTTCCATAATTGAATGTTTATCAGTTGTATCAGCCAGCCATTAATACCCGGAACTGGCTGAACCATTCCTTTGGCACGTAATTCTTTGATGTCGTTAGTGTAACTTTCACCAACAATAAATTTAGTCTCATTCAATCCGTAGTAAGGCCATCGGGTAGCCTCATAACGTTGGCGCAGGTATGACTCTGTTTTATTCATCTACACCCTTACGTTTCAGCATGGGATATCTCAAAACCATACATAAATATTCAATAATGGAAGTATTGACCATATTTTTGCTTAAATCAACGTCAAGCTCTTTACCATTATTCCAGTAATACCAGTTTTGCATTTCATGTACGAAAAGCCAATTTCTCAACACTTCAGCGACTAATGTTTCACCAACCCTATAAATATCAATTTCGCCAATTCCAACCCCTTCGATTTCTTTGGCCCATAGCACACGACCATCCTTTCCTTTCACTTGTACCGAGTTAAAGACTATGGCATGAACCGGAAGTATGCCATATTCAGTCTTGATCAAATTCCCTTTGCGTAAATCAGATATTGGTATCATACATACATTTTTTAGAAACTAGCTTCAGATCTTGGTTTGCGAGTGGTCTTTTTGGTATCCTTCCGAATGATTTGAGGAAGCGGCATTTTTTCGGTTGCGATATAGAATACACCTCCGGTAGTATCTACATTATCATCCTTCTGACCTTCCATTGCACCGAGGGTTCCGTCAGCCTTTTTCTCGAACCAGTTCATTTCATTAATAACCCTGATGTCTCGTTCGATCAAGCAATACCCATCCTGTTTTCCTTCATCTTTCAAGTACCGTTCTCTGGATGCGGCGTATAGCGAGTCTATAATTGCAGGCTTTGTTTTCTTATTCATATGGAACCCATATTTAGGCACAAAGTCACTTCCTACTTTCTCTGGATCGTTACGGATATATAGATTATCGTAGTGTTCTGCTATTTTCTCCACGACAGTAAGGAAGTGATCGTCGCTGCTTTGATCCTGGTCATACGTGTTTGTTTCGAGTGCGAGTAAGGCATTGCAATATTTCCGGCATATCTGAGCAGCCACCCATCCGAACAAGTCTTTATCCAGATGTCCGTACCAAACCGCTACCACTTCCGGATCTCCGCCTTCCATCATCCAATACCGGTCCACTACCTTTAGTACCGAATAGTCGGCGCCAGCCCAAACGCCACCAATATCAGCGTACGCAACATATCGGTCGGAAACAGATTCGGAATAATCAGGGAAAGCCCATATTGATAACTTACCCTTGGAATTCGGAACAAATTCGATGTTTGAGAAAGCTTTTTCGCCCTGCGTTCCGTCGGCCATAACATCGCCGATAAAGGCAGGAGGCATACAATCCTGTTCCATCGCCTTGATGTATTTCGGATTGAACCGTTTAGATCCGGCGCTTTGGAATGCTTCTTCCGGGGTTGAAGGGTTTTCCTGCATCATCTGCCACTCAGAATACAACTGGTTTTCACGGTCAGCCTCTTCATACCGGTCGGCCTTGTGTTTGTTGTACCAGTTGATACCTTCGAGCGTGGCGCCAAGTTCCCACAAAAACATATCATACTCGCCCATATTCCGGCAGAACTCTTCCGGGCTACCATCAATACTAATCCGACACCTGTCAATCTTATACCAAGGGATGAATACGGCCTTATACCTTGTTTTCCCCTTTACTGCCTTTTTCCATGATTTGTAGAAGTAATTCAATCCGCGGGCAGTAGATTCTTCCACAACGATTGAGTAAGGAACGTCAGGAACCGTTTCTTTTAGCGAAGTGATCAGGGCAGATGCTGAACGCTTTGGTGTGTCTTGCCAGATTCCAACTTCAGATAAATGGGCCATCGCGTAGTTATATGAACGGAACTGGTCGGGATTATTGACTGATCCGACACCAATTACCCC
>CALGRQ010000071.1 GCA_937880795.1 uncultured Dyadobacter sp.
CATAGCCCTTTACGGCAGCAGAGCAGCATATGGCGCCGTTTTAATAAAGACCAAAAGAGGAGGTGCAGAAGGGTTACGTATCCATTTTGAATCCTCAGCAGCCATTCAATTCAAGAGACGTACTCCAGATATTTTAAGCACAGAAGATTTTATTTCTTTTCATCAACGATATGATGCGCTAAATCCCAATGGAATTAATCTGACGCGGATTTTTGAAGCCCCCTCTTTCTCATACGAAGGTGTTAACTGGATTAACGAAGCCACTCAATTCGGATCTATATTCCAAAATCATTTAAGCCTGAGCGGAGGAAAAGAATTTGTAAAATTTTCAATCCAGGGTGGCCATTCGGATCAAAAGGGCGTTGTTAAAAGCACCGGCTACAACAGAAAAAATATCCGGGTTAATCTCGATTTCAACTTCTTCAAAAACAGATTGCGTTTGGGTACTAGCACCTATTACGCAACTGCAGTGTCAGAAATGAAAGATCTAAAACCTGTATACAATGAGGATGGATCTTACAGAGATATAAAAATCGGCCCGTATGGTCGAAATAATCCCCTATCTCTCATGAAGTTGTCAAAAACGGATATCAACAAATTATTTACAACACAATATGCAGCGTTTGATATACTACCCGGACTGACCTTTCATAGTTTATATGGTGTTTCAAAAACCAAACAGGATTATGATGTACCCGAGCTGAATGCACCGTACCCAACCAATGCTTTTTTTGACCATCATCAACGCTTCTTAGAAACAAAGCTCAGCTACAAGCGTTCTTGGAAAAATAAAACCTGGTCCATATCCACAGGTTTTGAACAACAAAAATTTGAAAGAACAGGTGCACAGGCACATGGAAAGAATCAGGAATTTGTAAACCACTGGCTACGGGAGGCGAGAAGAAATCGGCTGATTGATAATCCATCACTCACAGACACGTTTGTCAGTACTTATATCAATAGCAAGTCTACTTCAAAATCGTTTTACCTGCAAACCGAACTTTCCACGGGCCATTGGCAATATAAGCTCAATGCAAGAACCGAAAAATGGTCTTCCACTTTCAACTCACTGGGAGGAAGTGTTGCATGGCAGGTCCCGGACAAGCGTCACTGGTTAGCTCAAAAAGGGATAAGTTCCCTTCGATTTATAGCTGACTACGGCTTTGTTTCGCCTATTTATAGCATTTGGGCGCCTCAAATGGACCAACTCACTATAAAAGATCAAAAAAACGCCCGTCATTTAATAAGTATTGGAAGTACGATGGGGTTGCTTCATGATCGTATTCAACTTGAAGTAGAAATTTTCAATCAGTCTACCCAACATCCCCGATACACCACCCACGTTGGAACACCTTCGGGCGATACACAGGTCATGTTCCCCATGAAGGGCCTTTACAGCCGCGGTATCGAATTTTCAGTATCCGCAGATATTGTTCAGCGAAAGGATTTCAACTGGAAAATAGCAGGAAACATCACTGCAATGATCAACCATACTCAAGACGCAGAAGAGCTTTTTGGTTTTGTTCCTGATGAAAATAAATCAAATCAACCGGTCGTAAGTATTTTTGTGAGAAACTATGTTGGCATTTGGAACTCTGAGCGAGAAATTCTAGACGCTGGTCATGACGCAGAAAATATACCCTACTATCTGGGGACGCCAAGAAGTGCAGAAACTCCAGTTAATTGGTTCAAATCAATAGGTAGCACTACTCCAAACCTCATGTGGGGAGGGACGACCGGGGTACAATGGCGCAAGTTTGATGCATCCATACTCATTCGCGGAGAGCATGGCCAGAAAGTTTTCAATGCCGTAAGTGCCGACCTTCACCCGGGTGTACTTTCTAATACTACTTATTATGCCATCGAAAACGCATGGGCGCTTGATCGACCTGATCAAGATCTTCCACGCCAAGGTGCCAACTTAGACTTCATTTCCACGCCATGGTACTGGGAAAAGGCTAGCTTTGTGAGACTACAAAACTTGATGTTAGGCTATACCATTTCACTTCCTCATGAAAAAAATATACGTGTTTTTATGAGTGGACAAAATTTATTTGTGCTTACCAAATACCGCGGCTGGGATCCAGAAGTTAACTTTAATGGACAACTTACCACACGCACGGGCTACGATTATGGCATTTACCCACGTGCTACTACATTGTCCGTTGGCTTACAAGTTCATTGGTAAGTTTATACCATTGTTATACCCTGCTGGTCGTGGTGTGAACACTACGACCTAAAATATATCTTACCGTTTAAAACGATCACACCATCGGCAAAAAAATTTCCCGACCATTTCCAGAAAACAACTGAAAACAGCCGGGAAGGAATATATACAGGACTATATTGCTTATACCTCCGATTTACTTTTACGCCACTGTAAAAGATAATAAACGGGTATGCCACTGAGCGCTATAATAAGCCCGGGCCAGGTAAACTGAGGTTTGTATATGATGAGTAGCACGCAAAAACCAAGCCCCATGATGATATATAGCGCTGGTAAAAATGGATAAGCAGGTGCTCTATACGGACGTTCGGCCAAAGGTTGCTTGACACGCAGAATGAATATCCCGGCAATGGTGAGTACATAAAAAATAACGGCAACAAATGTGATCATATCGAGCAGATCTCCGTATTTCCCACTCAAACAAAGTACACATGCTACCAAACATTGTATCCAGAGAGCAAACTGCGGTACGGCATGTTGGTTGAGCTCGCCTATTTTCTTAAA
>CALGRQ010000072.1 GCA_937880795.1 uncultured Dyadobacter sp.
AGGCAATATGTGTGGAAGAAACACAAACCGGAACCAACAAATTTTTACACTCTTCTGCCTTGGGTATAATCGCACGATATGAAATTGGATATGGATATTTTACGCCCTTTTGCACATCTCCTTCGTTTTTGACCATACCATTCACGGCTATTCTTTGAATGTTATGAGAGTCCATACCATAAGCGGCCATACCTACCTGATCGTTCACAACCTCAACACCCTCACAATGTTTCTGAGACATTACCAACGCTCCCACCAATCTTCTTGCTTCTCTCACATACAGTTGACTTGGAAATCCTCCTGTTTTCTTAAACTCATCCTTAGGATAGCCCCAGGTTTTCATCTCAGACCTGATGTGTTCCGGAACGGCTGCGTCTGAACTCAGGAAATATAATAACCCTTTTGTATAGTCTTCGTGGTTTCGCCAGATCTCGCTTCTGGTTTTATAATCTCCATCAGGATACTGATAGTTTGCTCCAATCATATCGGTAGAAAACCCTCCGAAATTATTAAAATCCGTTTTACCATTAGGCATATCCTTAATGAGAAAACCACCCTGATGGTCTGCCGCCTTCGTTCCATCAGATAAAGTTCTCACTTTGAAACTACTATGGATTGTTTGCCATTTTTCCTTTTTTAAAATACGGGCTAAAAGCTCGTATCGGTCTCTTTGGTAACGTTCCGGTTTTGTAAAGGGAATCAGATTACTTTTTTCCTGGGTTAAACACAATCTAAAATTGTAAGCCTGTATTTTTTTATCTCCTGATCCTGTTTCCATTAATTTCCCCGAATCTACTCCCCACACCAAACCACTTTTTGCATTTCCTTCGATGCGATAAGGATCTATGCCATCCGGCAGTTGGTGAAATTCTGATAATTGTACGCCGTTATAGGTTTCTCCAAATTCTCCATTACTTTCTCTACCAATGGCATACGACACCCCCGATTTGGCCATTAAATCTCCTTCGTAGGTACAATCAATGAACATTTTAGCCCGCACTACCTGATTGGATGCAGAGCTCGGTTGCTCCGAATTTTCAACAATGATTTCACGGATCCAGCCATCCTCTTTTTTAACCTTTACCAGTCGGCGGTTGGTTACAATATCCAAGGAAGCCGATTTTATTAAATCATCATATACCTTGGAAGCTATATGGGGCTCAAACGTCCATTGTTCAAATTTGCCATAATAAGCACCTATGCGTCGATAGAAATCCTTTGCCAAACCAGTTACCGCATATTTATTTCCAATATCCGTGGCCCCGAGGCCTCCGGTGGTTAAGCCACCTATGTGGCTCCCTGGCTCAATAATCACAACCGACTTACCGAGCTTTTTTGCCGTATAAGCAGCTATTATACCAGATGATGTTCCTCCGTAGATGCAGATATCCACCTCTTTTGGCTTGTCTGCGTATCCATTTATTGAACCCAGAAGAAAAAAACTGAGTGCGGTTAAAATTGATTTTCTTTTCATAATAAAGCATTGAAAGAAATTGTACGAACCTATTCATCAAGCTCGTACAATTTCAAGATTAATAATTAGGATTTTGCTCGAGTGCTGGATTTACCTCCCTTTCCAAGCGAGGTATAGGCCAAACATTGTCACGATCATTCCTATACGTTCTTATTTCAATCACCCGCATTTTACTCTCATTGGTCACGTTTTCATAGTGAGGGGTACCATTTTCGTCAATACGCGGCGCATTGGTTAAAAATGCATTTCTGACCCTTCCCCGCAATGGACCTTTCATAGCGTCCTCTCCAATTTTCCAGCGGTGAATATCAAACAGGCGTAACCCTTCACCTGCAAACTCAACCTTTCTTTCTCTTCTAACAATGGAACGTAGCTCCGCCTGTGTTTTACCAGCTGATATAGGAGGCATTTTCACCGTGGCTCTACCCCTTACCGCGTTAATTGCTTCATAAACGGAAGCATCCAACTGATTAAGTTCAATCTTAGCCTCCGCATAATTCAACAAAACTTCGGCATAGCGGAAAAGTATAATATCCAAATCACTATTATTAATATCCGGATAGTCTGCGACATCTGCATATTTACGCCAGCAATACCCTGAAAATGTAGCATAGGCGTGGGTGGCCTCCACATTGGCCACTCTTTTGGCAGGTGTTGTGGTATAATCCCAGGTCATTAGGCTATCTGGGTGTGTTTCAAACATATAATTAATGAATCGCGTTTGAGGCAATACTACCGTGTGACTCAACCTTGGATCTCTATTTTCAAACGGCTTTTTGGGATCGAACAATGGAGATTTATCGATAGTTAAACCATCGGTACACTCATATGAATCGACCAAGGCCTGAACAGGAATTTTATTGGAATGACCTAAGGCTATACGCGAAAAAAAGAACCTGGGCATGGAATGAACCTTTGTTCCTTTTAAGTATTGCACCGTAAAAATGATTTCCTTAGAATTTTGCCCTGCATACTGAAACAGTTCTGGAAAACTTGGGTGAAGGCTATATGTGCCCATCTTCATGAGATCATCAGCTGCTTTTGCAGCAATTTCATATTTCCCATTAAGCGCCAATGCTGCTCCTTTATTTACCCGCCCTTTGTTTTTCGTAGACGTTTCGGGGAATAGGTCAGCAGTTACCGCATCCAGTTCTGCCAGTATGAAGTCAGACACTTGTTGCTTTGAACTTCTCGGAACTTTTGATTCCGCTAAGGATACCGGCTTGGTAAGCAGCGGAACACCTCCATACATCTCATTTAAAAAGAAGTAATAATATGCCCGCAAAAACCGAACCTCAGCCATAGAACGGTTATATTTTTCGGCGCTCATTTTAGCTGCAAGAGGTTCCGCTTTGGAAAGAATATAATTACATCTACCAATCCCCCGATAAAACGCGCTCCAATAACTGGATGCCCAGGCGTTATCTGCATTGGCTATACCCAATCCTAAATTTTGAAGTGCACTATTATTTCGATCCCATCCAATGTCGGAAGCTGCATCAAGCATAGGAAAAAATGGACCGGTAACATCCGTGCTACCTTCATACCATAGCGTATTATATACGCCCGTTACGGCAAGATCCAACTCTGCCTCCGTACTTAAAAAGGTTTCGTCAGATGGATTATCCAGTGGTAACCGCTCTAAATAATCTTCACAAGAAAGATTAGCGAAGGTCAATGCTGCGAATAAAATATATTTAACAGATTTCATCATTTCTATACATAAAGGGTCAATTAAAATCTTACATCCAGACCAACAGTATACACTTTCATTTGTGGATACCATCCTGCATTACCTACCGGCGCTTCTACGTCAAATCCTGGCCAAAATTTATCGATCGTAAACAAGTTTTGCCCACTCGCATAGATGCGTAAGCGCTGTATTTTGTTTTTCAGCAATGCTTGTGGAAAGTTATAGCCGAGCTGGACGTTTTTCACGCGTAAATACGAGGCATCTTTGAGCCAGAAGGACGACGTTTGCACGTTATTACTCTCATTAAAAGCAAGTCTTGGAAATGCAGCTTGAGTATTATCCGGTCTCCAACTATCTTTTTGATTTTCCTGAATCGTACTTCCTTCAAAAAATGGCATGATACCATGTCCTGTTAGATAGTTATCCACCTTCCCTACACCTTGCAGAAAAACGGAAAGATCAAAACCTTTGTAACCCAAGTCAATATTGGTGCTGTACGTATATCTTGGAATAGGGCTTCCAATTACGCGTTGATCCAGGTTGTTGATTACACCATCCTTATTCAAGTCTTCGTACTTGATATCTCCTGGTGCAACATTACCAAACTGTTTTGCATGACCGTCCACTTCCTCTTTTGTTTGGAAAAAACCATTGGCCACGTAACCGTAAAACGCTCCAATGGGAGAACCTTCATTGTTTACCTGGCGATCGGTACGCAGTACACCCCGCATATCTACCACCTTGTTTTTAACATCTGAAAGATTTACCGCCACACTATACCTAAACCCGCCAATGCGATCTTTATAGCCCATTGATAAATCCCAACCCTTGTTATCCACGATCCCCGCATTTTGATAGGGCGCTGTTAATCCAAGCATGGTTGGAATATCAAGTCTTAATAAAATATCATCAGTTCTTCTTTGATAATATTCCGCAGTAAGGTTAAACTTCGACCACATGGTAAGGTCAATCCCTATATTTGAAACTGTGGTGGTTTCCCATTTTATATTGGAGTTAGCCATCTCATTCAAAGAGGCACCAGTGGTATTGAGATTA
>CALGRQ010000073.1 GCA_937880795.1 uncultured Dyadobacter sp.
CAGGAGTTCTCAGCCAATAGGTTGTATCCGCATCTCCCTGAATTACAAGTTCATTTTGATTCCTGTGTTCGTCTCAGGGCTAATCAGGAAGCAATTCGGCGTACTTTTCCGAAAGATCTGACAGGAATAGATATAAATGCCTGGAAGTTGATATATCAGGATACGATTCAGGAAGATTCTTATCTGAAAGAACTGGCCGCTATTCTGGATTTCGCCATTCCCGGTTTGTCTAGAACACTGGAAGAGGGGAGGCGGCGATTTTGGCAGGTGGGGGATAGTATTCGTATTTCTCCCTTAGGGATAGTTCCGCTTCGGTTGGAGGAGGGGTACCTTTTCTTTTGTCATGCGGTGCGGAACATGGTTACAATATTTCAGTATCAGCTGGCACTATACAACGATATGAAGGAAAGGTATTTGAATACTTTTTTGATTGATACAGTGAGGCTTAGTTTAGGGAATAGCTTAAATCAGATAAAGGTGGATCTTATCAGGCAAAATAGAACTTTACCAAATCCGGCTACCTATATTGTGGAATCAAGTCATGAGTATCCCTTGGAGGAAACGCTATTACCCGTGGTGAAGCGTTTGATGTTAAAACAGCTAAATATAGGGTAGGCTTGACCAGGAGAGGGGTGTTATGCTATACGGTTTTCTGGGTAATCCATTTACTAACTTCTGGGGCTGTGTAGTTCGCCATCTGTTGCAGTAGGTTGTCTATGTTATCACTAGTCAGTAACATGGCTCGATTAACCGGTTTTAGAAATCCTTTTTGTACCATCACATCGCCAAATGCGTTCAGGAAGTCGTAGTAGCCATTTACGTTCAAAATTCCAATGGGTTTTTTGTGCAAACCCAGTTGGGACCAGGTCAGCATTTCAAAAAGTTCTTCCATCGTTCCAAAACCGCCTGGCAATGCAATCACTCCGTCCGAGAGTTCATTCATTTTGGTCTTTCTTTCGTGCATGCTATCTACCAAAATGAGTTCGGTAAGCCTTTGATGTGCAATTTCTTTGGTTTGAAGAAAATGAGGCAAAACACCAATCACTTTTCCTCCTACCGCCAAGGCACCATCAGCCACAGCGCCCATAAGACCTACGTTGGCACCGCCATAGACGAGCTCTATTCCTGCTAGGGCAAGGGCTGTTCCTAATGCCGTTGCTTGGTCGAGATAAACGGATTCATCTCCAAAGCTTGATCCACAAAACACGGATATTCTCTTCATGCCAGATGGTTGTTGTTGAATGATTGGTAAAAAAAAATGCTCATACAAACAGATATATCTGTCTATATGAGCATTTTCGTTATATCGTAATATTATTTTGTCGTATCAGCAGGTGTTGCTGGTGCAGTTTCCGTAGCTGCCGGAGCAGGCGCAATGTTGCCTCCCGGAACGGCAGTATTTTGAGCTTTTTCAATGTTTACACTTCTGATTCCGCTACTATTGTTACCGCTACTTGCGATAATGTAAGAAACCAGTGAGATCACGATTACAGCTGTTGCCAAGCCCCAGGTAATTTGTTCAAGCAAATCGGTTGTTTTCTTTACACCAAACATTTGTGCAGAACCTGCACCACTAAATTCGCTAGATAAACCGCCGCCTTTGGAGTTTTGAACCAATACAACCAGAATTAACAATACTGCGACAATCGCAACCAAAATAATCAAACCCAAATACATGCCTTAAATAATATAGAATGAATGAATGCGTTATAAAAATCGAAAATTACTTTCCTGATTGATTTAGTTCACTTAATTTTTTCGCAAAGTAATTCCTTTTTTCCGGATTTTTCAATATCAATTTTTGATATAGGTCAATTGCTTTCTCCATTTTTCCTTGACGTAATAAAATTTTAGCAAAAGCTTCTGTTTCAATCGCTCCGGTTCCGGACTGAGCCACACGACCTGCGATGTCAATGGAGACAGGTTCAACATTGCTTTCCTGACGGTTGATACGTGGATTTTTTTTCATAAAACCCTGAATAATCAACTGTTGTCTTTTTTGCTCTTCCGATCTTAATGTACTTAAATCCGGAACTTCCTGTTCTGCAAGATTTGCAAGTACACTTTCGGAGGGATCTATCTGTAGAAGTTCTTTGCTATCGCTAAATTCTTCAACATTTACAGTATCGTCGTAACGCTCCTGGCCTTCCACAAGGTTTTGAAGGGCAATTCTACTTAACGCATAAGCCGCAGCAAGTGGCTTCGTTTTCTCAAGTTCTTCGGATCCAAAAATACTAGATGCTTTCGCAAGCAGCGAATAATTGATCTGGCAGTAAGGAAATGCCTTAATCGTAGCCTCCAGCGTAGGGATTAAATCTGTCCCCAACCTACCTGGGTTTTTTACCAAATTATTGAAGGTATCCTTATCAACGATGGTCATGAACAGACTGGTTTTTAAATTGAACTAAAAGATGAAATTACGTAAAATGAACGGCTGTTACCAATCGGCTGCCGATTTATTAAAAATTTGTTGGATCAAGTTTTCCTGAATGGTCGGTAGCAAACGAGCCTCGTTTTGATTAAGTGTTTGGTCCTGAGGGAAATCGGCATAGTAGGTAAAAGATTGGTCAAAGTTTTTGGTTTCGTCTTTGCCATTGGTGAATCTTACCTGCACCGTTACGTTCAGTCGGTTTAAACCAGCCTGGTCGTTTGCCGTGGTAGCCGCAGGTGTTACATCGTAACCCGTAATAGAACCTTCAAGAATCAAATCGCCACCACTGGGAAGGATGGTCAGACTTGTATTTTTTTGAAAATATTCTTTGAGCTGCTCAGTTAGTTTTTGAGGTAGGTTGGCAGGACCACCTGCTGTACCCATCGTGAAATTTAAGACGGTGAATGTTTTAAGATCCGGCGAAAGATTGGTTCCACTAAAAGAATAGATTCCACAACCGGACAAAAAGAAAGAAGTATTAAAAATCACAAGCAACACCACGATTTTCGCTGTTGCCGGATAAATCATGCTTTTCGTATAACTCCAAATATTTTTAGTCAAATTCATATTTCTATTCTTCAATATCATACTGTTTGATCTTTCTATACAAGGTTCTTTCGGATATCCCCAGCGCGCTGGCCGCATACTTTCTCTTGTTATTATTTTTCCGTAATGCCTTGATAATCATCTCCTTTTCTTTATCTTCAAGGGATAGGGATTCTTCCTCGGCGGTTACGTGAATTACATCTTCAATTTCGCTGATGTCGTCCGTATATCTGTCCAAATCTACATTTCTAGGATGTGGTGTAAGCAGACGAGCAGGTTCCAAGGTGGGTTGCGTGATAATCGGGTCTGGCGTGTTAATTGAACTGAATAATTCCTGATGATCCTTCAAAATCTCGCCACCATATTTTTCATTCTCCAACACACTTCGTACCAGTTTTTTGAGTTCTGTTACATCACGACGCATGTCGAAAAGCACCTTGTATAGCAATTCACGTTCCGAAAAGGAGTTAGATGAATCTTCATTGTTGCGCATCGGAACCAAGGATTTACGGCTTGATGGCTGTACAGGGTTTAAATAATGATTCAGGATGTGACTGCCAATGGGAAGATCTTTGTCCGTTTCCAGAATCGTAATTTGCTCCGCAATATTTTTTAGTTGACGAATATTACCGGGGAAAGGATATTGCATCAGTGTTTCCCGCGCGTCGGCGTCCAGTTTAACAGGTTTTGTGCGGTACCGCTCCGAAAAATCATTCGTGAATTTGCGGAATAACAGCAATACATCTTCGCCACGCTCCCGCAATGGAGGTACATAAATCGGGATCGTATTGAGACGATAATAAAGGTCCTCACGGAACTTGCCATTGTGAATGGCCTCTTCTAAGTTTACATTGGTCGCTGCAACAATGCGCACGTTGGTTTTCATCACTTTCGATGATCCGACACGTATATATTCTCCATTCTCTAAAATACGAAGCAATCGTGACTGAGTACCCAATGGCATTTCACCCACTTCGTCCAGGAAAATGGTTCCCCCGTTCGTCGTTTCAAAATATCCTTTTCGAGTATCCAATGCTCCTGTGAAGGCTCCTTTTTCGTGCCCAAATAATTCGGAGTCTATGGTGCCTTCAGGAAGTGCACCGCAGTTAATCGCGATAAACGGACCATGTTTACGTGCGCTTAGGCTATGAATAATTTTGGAGAATGACTCCTTTCCGCTACCACTCTCGCCTGTAATAAGCACGGTAAGGTCGGTGGCTGCAATCTGTATACCCACGTTGATGGCGTGGTTAAGCGCAGGAGAAGAACCAATGATCCCAAATCTATTTTTGATAGCTTGTATTTCTGATGAATTCATTAATATATCACGTGGCTTGACGCTTTATGAGCAGCCGTTTATTGTGAACAATTAGGTTTGTACCAATATTACTTAGTAAGCAGCAACGTTTTCTTCTATTACCGCTTTACCCCGTAGGGTGGCCGAGGTGGTTTCAGTAATGAGTACATTTACATAGTCCCCCTTCTTGAAATGCTCCTTGGGGAAGATAACCACTTTATTCTGATCACTACGTCCTGATAAATCGTCATCTGACCGTTTGGAGAATCCTTCTGCCAAAACCCGTTGTACAGTACCTACCAGTTTTTGATTTTTTTCAGCTGAAACGCGCTGTTGAATTTCAATAATTTCAGCCAATCGACGCTGTTTGATATCTGCCGGAATATCGTCTTCAAATTTCTTTGCGGCAGGTGTACCCGGCCGTTCAGAATAAGCAAACATATATCCGAAATCGAATCGTACCATTTCCAGAAGTGATAGGGAGTCCAGGTGTTCTTCCTCCGTTTCCGTACAAAAACCGGCAATCATATCATGAGAAATCCCACATTCTTCTCCTAAAATCCTCCGAATACTGTCAACACGCTCCAGATACCATTCACGATCATAGGTTCGGTTCATGATAGACAACATACGACTGTTGCCATGTTGAGCCGGTAAATGGATGTATTTACAAATGTTATCGTATTTTTTGATGGTATATAGTACCTCGTCGGTAATGTCCTTCGGGTGCGATGTACTAAAACGAACCCGAAGTTCAGGGCTAATTTTAGCGACCATTTCCAATAGGTTGGCAAAGTTGATATGGATTTCTGAATCCTGACCTTCCTGGGGCCCGGTCCATTTATAGCTATCCACATTCTGACCCAATAAAGTAACTTCCTTAAAGCCTTCATTGAACAGATCCTGTGCTTCTTTCAGAATCGAAAACGGATCCCGACTTCTTTCCCGGCCACGGGTATAGGGTACCACGCAAAAGCTGCACATGTTGTCGCAGCCACGCATAATGGAAATAAGCGCGGTAATACCATTGGAGTTAAGCCTAACCGGTGATATGTCGGCGTAGGTTTCTTCCCGAGACAAGAATACGTTAACTCCCTTTTGACCTGTTTCTGCTTCTTCAACCAAACGGGGAAGGTCGCGGTAGGCATCTGGACCTGTTACGATATCCACCATTTTTTCTTCTTCCAAAAGCTTCGCTTTTAAGCGTTCGGCCATGCAACCCAATACGCCGATGAGCATACCAGGTCTTTTTTTCTTATATACGTTAAGTTGTTTAAGTCTTGTTCTGACGCGCTGTTCTGCATTATCTCTAATGGCGCAGGTATTGAGAAAAACCAAATCGGCAGTCGCTGCGTCGGCTGTGGTTGCATATCCTGCATTCCGCATCACCGATGCTACGATTTCACTGTCTGCGAAGTTCATCTGACAGCCATAGCTTTCAATAAATAGTGTTCTTTTGCCAAAGGAAGGCTCGTTTTCCGAAATCCTTACCGTTTCACAGGCTTCTTTATCTGATTCAGTTAATATTTTTAAACTCTCTGCAATTCTGTTCTCCATCTGACAAAGGTATTCTTGATAGTCTGCAATTGAATCGCAAAGCTACGAAGAAATAAGCAAAAACTGACAAACTGTCAGAATCTAGGAGAGGGTATATTAAGGTATTTTAACAAGTGAAGCACTGGGCATTTGAAAGGCTTTCAGATAAACCTAGAATGGATAGCCGACACCGAGGTTGATATTCAAAAAGTTGGCTTGGGTTCTTTTGAAAGGTTTTCCAAAATCGAATTCATCCAAAACAAATCCTCTTCTTTTGTCGGAGGGGACGTCCCCATCCTTCGGTTCAAGTGAAGGATCGTATACCTTTATTCCAAAGTCAAAACGAAGCACAAAAAAGGATAAGTCATACCGTATACCAACGCCTGATCCAACGGCAAGGTCTTTGAGTATATTCTTGGCTTTCAGGTTCTGGCTTTCATTGGTTGCATTGAAACTCCAAACGTTACCTGCGTCTATAAAAAAGGCATAATTGATGTCACCGAAGAAGTGCGCAAGGTGGCCGCGCCATTCCAGGTTGCCTTCCAGCAAAAACTGTCCTGGTGCCTCAATCGAAAAATTATTCTCAGTAAGACGAGGAATTGCAGATCCCGGCCCCAGGCGTCGAGGGAGCCATGCCCTCACACTGTTGGAACCACCTGCAAAAAAGTATTTTTCGTATGGCGGTTGTTTATTGTCACCATAGCTGTGAATGGCACCACTGTTTACCCGGGCAACAAAGGAGGATTGCCGACCCACAGGCCAATACTTACGAAAATCGATATTCCATCTCAGGTATTTATAAAATTGAAGGCCGCCATCCTTATCCTCAAATATTCTTTTAATGAGTTGCTTTTGGCCCGGGAAAAGGTTTTGCGACGTTCCTCCGGATTCAAAGGATAATCTGAAATATTTCGCTTTTTTGGGTAAGCCGCCAATGGGGTTGTTGTTGAAAACGTAGGTAAAGTTAACGTCTGAGACAAAGGATTTTAAGAAGCTATTTTTGAGGTTATTTCCCTGTAGGGCTAGGTCGTCCAATAAATTACTGAATTGCTCACTCTTACGAGACGTATTCAGAATGTTCAGGTCAACCAGCGAAAGGTTATATAGGGTATACACGTTGGGTTGCCAAGAGTAGGTAAGCACCGTCTTGAAACTGGTACGGGCATATTCAGGACGACTCACAAAGTTATAACCCACACCAACCTGTGTACGAGGATTGTATGGTGCTACTTTTTTATCAAAATAATTGCCCGGAATAAGCAATTTGGGAAACCAAATGGAGGTATTGAGGCCAAGCTCTTCACTTCGATATACATCATTTTTGTTGATAAAGCCCGGTACCAGTTCTATCCCCCCGCGGAGGTTGGCTTCAAAGTTTTCCAGTCCGTTAAAGATATTCCTGATTTTGTAGGAGAGGTTGGCAAAAGGACCCGGAGCACCTTGTAATTGAATCACGTTTAAACCCACATCGGTCGAAAACTGATATTTATCCAATGGTATCGCTTTGAAAGTACCTTGTATACCATGCCCGGTCGAATCAAGTTTGTAGCTGTAATTGATGAAACGGAACTGATCGGTGAGGGATAGCTGTCTTTGCGTTTCACGTTCTTTTTGTTGACTATAAAATTCGCCAGGGCGTACCTGAATTTTGCTGTCCAGAATTCCGGTCGAAAACTTTTTGTCACTAAACAGATATTGAATATTTCGGTAACGTGAAGAAGTTTTTCTAAATAAAGAATCAGGGAGTCCAGCAGGTGGTAGTACTTCAAAATTCAATGAAGAAAAGGTATAGCGCCCCTGGTATTTGTCTCCTGAATCCATATCCACGCGAACCAATACATCTACCTGCTGATATAGACTATCCGTTTGAGAATTGGTGAGGGTGTCATTGACCATATAGGTTATATTTTGTCTTGAAAATCCAAAATAACCTGCGTTCCGGAGTAACGTTTCTATACGAATGCGCTCGTTTTCAAAAGTATCTCCATCGTAACGTTTTCCGGGAATGAGTTCTGCATTCTTCTTGCTGGCCGTAATTAGGCTGTCCGCGAAAGCGTTTCCGATTTCATATTTTACATGCCGTAGGTTGGTCGGTCTGTTTTCTTGAATGTGGTAATTAACCTTTATTCTACTGAAAGATGTATCTGTTTTAAAGGATACAGCGGATTGGAAAAAACCATTGTTGTATAAATACTTTTGCATCTTTTCGGCATTTTTTTCCGCTTCACCGTTTACAAAATATACTGGTTCTTCGCCCAAAACACGCATCCAAAAGTTGCCCTTTTCCACACGATCTTGCGCTTTTCCTACCTTTTTTGCATAACGGCGATGTATTTTTTCAAGCTTTGCGGGGCTGTCTTCGTGTAATCGTAATTCTTTCTGGTAATTTTGCGTTACCTCAATCAGTTTTCTCTGTTTTTCTTCTTTTTCGTAGAAAACCTGACCAAAACGGTATAGTCCTACATAGGGAAATACCGGGAGACCTAATAAACGGCGATTGGGTTTCTGAGGGATGAGCGCTTCCAGTTCGGCATCACTTATTTTATGATTGCCTTTAATAGAGGATTGGCCCAAGAAATAACCATTGGTTTGGATATGCTGTTTTCGGGCACAGGAAGATAGCCCGACTAAAACGAGGAAAAGATATATACAAAAAGTGAACTTATACTTACTATTCAATGCTTTCTAAAAATCGTATAAAGTACATTAATTCGTTGAAAATCAAGAAGTATCGACAGCTCAATCAGTCCTTTATTGTAGAAGGATCGAAAAGTGTGCTGGAACTACTCGACTCAAATTTTACTATTGAGTTTGTACTGACAACCGCGGAGTTTCAGCAAAAATACTCAAGTATTTTAAGTCAGCATAAAACTCTTATTGAAACCGTTACTTTAACCGAGTTGCAGGGCTTAGGATCTTTTCAAACCAATGACTCTTGCCTGGCTGTTGTCAAAACGAAAGAGAATGATTTTTTGCGTGCTGAGGCGTCAGAATATGTACTTGTACTGGATGATGTAAGCGATCCCGGAAACCTGGGAACAATTATCAGAATTGCGGATTGGTATGGAGTAAAAAAAATCGTATGTTCCGAAAGCACCACCGATCTATATAACCCAAAGGTGATTGCCGCCAGCAAGGGTTCTTTTACGCGGGTTCAGGTGTACTATACCAATTTGCCCGAATATCTGAGTACTCAGGCGGGGAACCGTATGGTGGCAGGTGCTTTCTTGGGCGGGGAGTCGTTGTATGACTTTAAATTCGGTACGGAAGGAGGTTATATCGTGATGGGCAATGAGTCGAATGGTGTGAGCTCCGATGTTGAAAGGTATGTGACCAACAAAATTACAATCCCAAGGTTTGGTGTGGCGGAATCACTCAATGTAGGGATTGCTACGGCAGTAATTTTGGATAATATGCGCAGAGGAGAGGGGCAAACGGGAAATTAAAAAAATATCTATTATTGCTCCTCCGATGCTTTATGCATCAAAGCCTCCGCATATTCCTTACCCAGATATTGATCAATAAAATAATGAGCAACATACAAAAGGGGGGTGAGCAAAATGGCTATAAGGCCCTTGTATAGGTAATTGATGCTTCCAACTGAAAATACTTGATTGAGCTCCCAATTTCCGAAGATGTAAAAAGCAATGCCAATGACGAGGAAGCTATCAATGAGTTGGGAAAACATGGTGGAGCCTGTGGCTCTAAGCCAAATATACCGACTCCCTGTTTTTTTTCTTAGCCAGGAAAAAACGGATATATCCAATAGTTGGCCGAGCAAAAATGCGACGATGGAGCCTATCATAATGCCTAACCCCTGATTAAAAATAAGAGAGAAAGCATCATTGATGTTGAAAACATTGCCGTGATGATCTTCCCCATTAATATCAAGCCAGAACTGTGCAGGAGGAAGTTTGGTAGCAGCCAGTACGGTGATGAAGGTATATACGATAAAACCGGCGGTTAGAAATGAAATTCGTTTGACTCCCTTTTTGCCAAAATATTCATTGATGATATCTGAAGTTATAAACACGATCGGCCAGTTAATTACACCGGCCGTCATGTTAAAATCCAGCTTTTGTCCACCGATCAGTAGTTGAGCGGGAGGAATACCGAGAAGTGCTTCAACCGAAAATATTTTACCACCAATAATCTCTGCAATCAGTGCGTTGGTAAGAAAAATACCACACAAAACTAAAAACAAGCGTTGTCTTTTGTTTTCCTGAACAGATGGATTATCAATGGTCATTTATGTCAACAGGATTGGGAACGATTCGTTAAGCGATTACATCTTCAATGGTACGATTGGATAGCACGCGGTGCGATTCCAGGAAAAGCTCAATCTTGTCCATTGCCTGATTCAACTCGTCAACCGTTGGTAATATCACAATCCTAAAATGGTCATTACTGATGTAGTTAAAGCCTGTTCCGGCCACCACAAGTACTTTTTGCTCACTCAATAAATCGTATACAAATTGTTCGTCCGATTCCAGACCGAATTTCTTGAGATCGATTTTTGGGAATAGGTATAAAGAGCCCTTTGGTTTCACACAAGTAATACCTGGAATGGAAACAAGGCGGTCATATACGAGATTAATCTGTTTGTACAGGCGCCCGGTAGGGGCCACTAATTCTTTAATACTTTGATACCCTCCCAAAGCGGTTTGTATAGCGTACTGGGTAGGTACGTTGGCACACAAGCGCATACTTGCCAGAAGTAGCAAACCTTCCATATAGGATTTGGCCTTGTGCTTGGCACCACTTAAAATCATCCAGCCACCCCGGAAGCCAGCGGAACGATAGTTTTTCGATAATCCACCATAAGAAACGCAAAGCGTGTCTGTTACCAGTGAGCCCATTGGATAATGTACGGCTCCATCGTATAAAATTTTATCGTATATCTCATCCGAGAAAATGATTAACCCATGCTCCTCGGCCATTTTCGCAATGCGAATCAATACATCCTTTTCGTATACTGCACCAGTTGGGTTGTTGGGGTTGATGAGTACAATACCTTTAGTACGGGAAGTAATTTTACTTTCCATATCTTCCAGATCCGGATTCCAGTCTGCCTGCTCATCGCATACATAATGAACGGGTTTTCCTCCACTCAGAGAAATCGCGGCTGTCCATAACGGGTAATCCGGACTTGGAACCAATATTTCATCTCCCGGATTGAGTAACGCCTGCATGGATAACAGAATGAGCTCACTCACGCCATTGCCAATGAAAATATCATTGATTTCAACATCTTGGATACCAATGGTCTGGGTGTAGTGCATCACCGCCTTTCGGGCCGCAAACAATCCACGAGAATCAGAGTATCCCTGTGCGTTTCTTAGATTCATGATGATATCGTGAACAATTTCATCGGGAGAATCAAAGCCAAATGGGGCAGGATTTCCAATATTCAGGTTGTGGATTTTAAAACCCTGGCTTTCAAGTTCCAGTGCTTTCTGATACGTTGCTCCCCTGATCTCATACTTAAGATGATTAAGGCGCTGACTTTTTAAAAATTCCATGGGGCTTTATTCGAAAGTATTGGCTTCAAATATATAAAAAAACGGGCAAAATGGATGAAGTGGCTTCTATATTTGGAAGGTAGGGTATTATGGTCAATTACCTTGTTTTAAGACCTTTTGATTTTGAAATTTTTACTTGTTAGAGTGGGCTTTTTTTTTAAAAAATGAAATTTTACCTAAAAATCACTTCAATGGAAATAATAAATGGGGGTTTTTAGTGAAATTTAAAAAATTCGTAATTTAAATAAACGGTAGAATAAAATTTGTCAATTTGTAAAAGCAAACAAGAGTATATTTTGCCAAATCTTTAAAATTTCATTGTATAGGAAAAAACAATAATTACATTTACTCCCCTAATTACACCATAACAAACCTAACTTCGAAAAATATGAAAAATCTTATACTTCTTACTCTGCACTGCACCTAATGGCTCCGGGCCATTTGCTTCTCTTTTTTAGTTCTTCAGTTTGTTGGTAACCTGGCTTTCCGTTCAATTGGCGAGTTTGTTTATAGTGATTTTCGGTTTGACGGGGCTCATTGGAGGCTTCAATACTGTTCTGTATCAATGATTTTACCTCACCTGTGGTGAGTGACTTGTGAATTTTACCATTTTTAACAACCTAATTAATTTAAAGCGTATGAGGAGTTCTTTACTATTGTTATGCTTGTTGTGGTCAGGAGTGCTCCTGGCACAGGACAAGATGATTACCGGAAAGGTGGTTGCCGCAGAAGACGGAAGCCCTTTACCTGGTGTTAGTATTCTTTTGAAAGGGACCGTTTTGGGGACAACTACGAGCTCAGATGGCTCTTATTCGATTAAAGCATCGAACAATGCTACTCTGGTATATAGTTTTATTGGTTTTAACACCAAAGAAGAGAATGTAGGTGCGCGTTCCGTCGTAGATGTTACTCTGGAAAGCGATGTAACCGATCTGCACGAGGTAGTAGTTACTGCATTTGGAATCAAGCGTGATAAAAAAACGCTTGGGTATGGAGTTACTCAGCTTAAAACAGAGGAGCTTACACAAGCCCGCACCACCAATATTACCAATGCCTTGGCTGGTAAAGTGCCGGGTGTGCGTGTGAGCGGAAGTGGTGGGTCTTTTACTGGATCAAGCATTATTATTCGGGGTAATACTACATTTACGGGTAGTAACCAGCCGTTGTTTGTGGTGGATGGTATTCCTATTGACAATGGTGGCGGAACTACTCCGCTTCAGACTGGACCTCCTGTATCCAACCGTGGGATTGACATCAACCAGGATGATATTGAGACCATGACGGTTTTGAAAGGGCCATCGGCGGCTGCTCTATATGGTTCTAGGGCGTCTAATGGGGTAATTTTGATAACCACTAAGAAAGGCTCTCTTAACCAGAAAAATGCGATACAGTTTACCACATCTTATTCGGAAGAGCGTGTAAACCGGACCCCGGATTATCAGAATGAATACGCGCAAGGTACTGGGGGTAAGTATAATAATGTTTCAAACTCTTCATGGGGTCCAAAAATTGCAGGTCAGACGGTTACAAACTGGTTTGGCGATCAGGAGCAATTAAAAGCCTATCCAAATAACGTAAAGGATATTTTTACAACGGGTAGAAACTATCAGGGTAATTTGAGTTTTACAGGTGGGTCGGATAAGAATACATTCCGTTTTTCTTATGGTTATTTGAAAAACTCAGGTATCATTCCTGGTAACCTTTTGCAGCGCCATAATTTTTCAGTCAATACAGGTTTTCAGGTTACGCCTAAGTTGAATGTAAGTGTTTCGGCGAATTATATTAACAACCACTCAAAGAGAGCGCAGCAGGGGAATCAGTTGAGTAGTCCATTGTTTCGTGCATGGTTTACACCGCGTAGCTACGACTTAACCGGGTTACCGTTTGAAAATGGAGCAGGGGAGCAAACCTATTATGGTGGGCATGACAATCCATACTGGACCATTAAGCATAACCACTATAATGATGAGGTAAACCGTGTATTCGGTAACGTGGCTTTAAAGTACAACATCAACGACTGGTTGTCTGCGGATTATAAACTGGGCACGGACGTATATTCTACTTTTATTCATGGATATGACCAAATTGGTGCTCGTGGAGGTGCTAATGTGAATGCCGGTGGAGCCGGTGGGGTGTTGGAAACACGTAATCAATATAGAAATTTAAATTCCAACTTGTTCTTTACGGCAACCAAGGGATTTGGAGACATCAACACAACCTTGATTGTTGGTAATGAGGTTTCTCAAATTTACAACAGAACTTCTACCGTAGAGGGGTACGAAGTGATTGTTAGGGATTTTGAACAAATGAAAAATACCACTACATATAGTCCTTCCTTTGGTTCAAGTAAAGTGCGCTTGATCGGTTTGTACGGTGATCTTACTGTGGGTTATAAAAGCATTGCGAGCCTGAACCTGACACTTCGTAATGACTGGTCGTCGACGTTCTTGAAAAATAACCGATCGTACCTTTATAATGCAGTTGCGGCTTCATTGAATGTGACTGAACTTTTCCCTATGCTTAAAAATCAGGTTATCGATAATATTAAACTTAGAGGTAATATCGCTACGGTTGGTAAAGCCGGAACCGATTTTGTATACAGTACAAACTCCTATTTTGTGGGCGCTGGTTCAGGTGACGGTTTTGGGCCGGTGGTTGACTTCCCTTTTAACGGACTTCAGGGATTTACATTATCTGACGATGCTGGAAATGCAAAACTGGGGCCTGAGTTTACCACCAATAGGGAGATTGCGGCTGAAATGTCATTTTTCAAGTCTCGCCTAACGGTTGAAGCGGCTGTTTACAAGCAAAGTTCAAGAGATCTGATCTTCTCTGTGCCGGTTTCGAATGCGTCTGGTATTGGCACAGTGACCAAGAACGCGGGTAAAATGAATAACAAAGGAGTTGAGTTGGGTATTGGTATTACGCCTATTAGAACCAAATCGCTGGACTGGACTGTGAACTTTAACTATACTCAGTTCAAAAGTAAGGTTGAAGAATTGGCAGATGGTGTAGACAATATATTTCTGGGTGGATTCACCACACCAAATATTCGTTTAGTGAGACAAGATCAGTATGGCCAGATTTATGGAAATGCATATCTACGTGAAAGGCAAAATCCGGACGGAAGTCAGGATAAATCAAGTAGAATGATTATTGGTTCTGATGGATTACCCAGGATGACTACCGGTGTAGAGAAGATCGGTAACCCAAATCCCAAGTTTCTGTTGGGGATCAATAATAGCTTTACGTTTAAAGGTTTTGGATTGTCTTTTCTGATTGATATCAAAAAGGGAGGAGATCAGTATAGTCGTAACATTGCCGATATTCGTAGAAACGGAGCTGCTATTGAAACTGCGGAATTTGAGCGTTTCAATGCGGATGGTACACCAACCAAGCCTTATATATTTGAAGGGGTAACCGCAGGTGGTGAAGTGAATACAGTACCTGTAACGGCAGAGCAGTATTGGGGTAATAGTGGTAAGTATGTAGCTGCCGAAGGGTATATTCTAGAGACTTCCTGGGTGCGTTTGCGCGAAGCGGCCTTGAGTTACAGAATTCCTAAGGCTTCTCTGGCAAAGACTCCTTTTGGAATGGTAGAGGCGAGTGTATTTGGTCGTAACCTGCTGATGCATACGCCTAATTATCCACACCTCGATCCGGAGCAAAACGCACTGGGTATATCCAATGCACAAGGGTTGGAATTCAACGCGCTTCCGCAGTCTCGTTCCATGGGTGTTTCTCTTAAAGTATCATTCTAGTCTTTTCTATGTTTAACACGCTAAGGCGTGGAGGCAAACAGAAAATTATAATATCATTAAATGAATATGAAAAAAATATCATACATCGTTACTGCTGGTCTCACGTTGGGGAGCTTTATTTTTTCCGGATGCGATAATTTTCTGGATATTAATACCGACCCTGACAATATTGTTTCGACCAACGCGCCGTTGCCACAGTTGCTTACAGCTGCGCAGGTGAACCTAGGATTTGAGGGAGGGAGTGATAAGTTTCGTTATACCGCCATCATTGCGCAACACCTTTCGGGGCAAGGCAATCCAACTTATCAAACCTTCGAATATGATCGGTATAATATATCAGGAAGTGATCAGAACAACCTTTGGTCCAGTATTTTTTCTTCCACGCTGAGTGATCTGGGGTTGATCATTAAAAATGCAACG
>CALGRQ010000074.1 GCA_937880795.1 uncultured Dyadobacter sp.
TGTGACCAAAAGGAGATTCGAACTCCCACACCCGTAAGGGCACTACCCCCTCAAAGTAGCGTGTCTACCAATTCCACCACCTGGCCATAGACTTCTTTACTTTGACATGAGCTATTGCTCATAAGAGTATACAAAAGTACAATTAAAATACCACCTTGCAAGCCTCCTGGATAGGTTTTTTGAAGGTTTCGATCAATATAAGTCGTGTTCGCCGTTTAAGTTATTGTATATGAACACCCAAGAATCCAAACATTTTTTCATATTTTAATCATCCATATACGATCGCACCCGCAGCTTTACTATGGCAATGGCTCTGGCACGATATATGCGTATAGCAACTATACATGAAAGAAATGGGTATACGTTATCACTTTCTTTCTGTTTTATAGGCTATTCATTTAACTACCTAAATCCCAACGTTGTCCTATGAACGATTTTCCACTCACGGTAAAGCGATCTATCGAACTGTTAGGCCTTGTATTAATAGGCGCTCTTTTAGTCATTGGTAATGATATTATTATGCCGGTGATCATGGCATTTTTTATCAGTATTGTCATTCTTCCAGTTTACCGCTTTCTAATAAAAAGAAGGTGTCCTGAGGCCCTTTCAATTGTAATACCGATATTACTTTTAGTGATTATACTCGCAGGAATCATTTGGTTCTTTTCGTCCCAAGTGAGTATACTCGTTGCCGATTTTCCACAAATCAAGAACAACGTAAATTTACATTTACAGGCTCTGAGCAACTGGGTTTCGTCCGTCAGCCATTATTCTACCAAAGAACAGGTAGACTTTATCAATAAATACACCAACGAGCTGGTCAGTTTCATAGGCAAGCGAGCTAGCGGAGCTGCGCTTTCGCTGGGAGGGTTATTTGTATTTGTGGGTTTGCTGCCTATCTATATATACCTCATGTTGTACTATAAGGATATTATACTCCGGTTTATTTTTATGTGGTTCGCTCCGGATCATCATCCGAAAGTGAAGGAGGCCATTTATGAATCTGAGGCCATTATAAAAAGCTACCTTGTCGGTTTGCTGATCCAGGTTACGTATATGACTGTGTTATTGGGAGGAATTTTAATGTTGCTGGGTATCAAACACGCCTTGCTGATCGGTGTTATTTTTGCATTTCTAAACCTGATTCCGTACGTAGGCGCACTGATAGGTAATATTGTAGGTGTTTTACTTACGCTCACATCATCCACCGAACTTTGGCCCGTAATTACCGTTTTGTGCGTGATTGCCGGGGTACAGTTCTTGGACAACAACATTCTGATGCCGCGTATTGTCGGTTCAAAAGTTAAAATTAACGCGCTATTTGCCATCATTGGTGTTATCATAGGAGGTAATATTGCGGGAGTTTCCGGCATGTTCTTGTCTATGCCAATTATTGCGGTCTTGAAAGTTATATTTGATAGAACCGAAATGTTTAAGCAGTGGGGTGTGCTATTGGGTGACGAGCGCCCTCAACGAAGTCCAATGGAATTCCCTACTTTTAGGAAGAAAAAAGTCTTATAATGAATCTACGAGCTTCGAATCAAAAATAATCTATGCAAACTGAATCAATTAAAGCCTTTGGAACAGAGTCTCCCATAGCTGATTTAAAAGAAATAGCTATTGCACGAAGGAGCGTAATGCCAACAGATGTAGCGATTGATATACTCTATTGCGGAGTTTGTCATTCCGATTTGCATACCGCTCGCAACGACTGGGGCGGATCGGAGTATCCGGTAGTTCCCGGACATGAAATTGTGGGGCGGGTTATCAATATAGGGTCTCAGGTTACTAAGGTTAAAGTCGGAGATTTGGTAGGGGTGGGGTGCATGGTAGACTCATGTCGAACCTGTGAAAGCTGTCAGCAAGATCTCGAACAGTATTGTTTAACAGGCCATACGGGTACCTACAACGACCCTGATCCACATTTGGGCACACAAACCTATGGCGGTTATTCTGAAAAAGTAGTTGTGGATGAGCATTTCGTATTGCGGGTTCCTGAAAATCTGGATCCGGCTGCGGTAGCTCCTTTATTATGCGCTGGTATCACAACCTGGTCGCCATTGAAGCATTGGAATGTGAAAGAGGGAAGTAAAGTAGCCGTGATCGGTCTGGGTGGTTTAGGGCATATGGCCATTAAACTTGCAAAAGGATTAGGCGCTTCGGTTACATTATTCTCCCGAACGCCCGAAAAATCAGGAGATGCCAAAGTACTCGGTGCGGATGAAGTGATTATCTCAACCGACAAAGCTCAGATGAAATCGGTGAGAGGTAAATTTGACTTGATCATTGACACCGTTCCGTATGTACACGACGTCAATCCTTATATAAGTACGCTGGCGATTAGCGGAACGCTTGTACTCGTAGGATACCTCGGCGGATTGGAACCCGTTTTAAATACAGTTCCCATGATTTTAGGCCGAAAGTCTGTTTCCGCATCCGTAATAGGTGGTATAGCCGAAACACAGGAAATGCTCGACTTTTGCAGTGAGCATGGCATTGTTTCAGATATTGAAATGATCAAAATGCAGGACATTAACGAGGCGTATGAACGTATGCTAAAAAGCGATGTAAAATATCGCTTCGTGATTGATATGGCATCTTTGAAGGGGTGATTGTGAGAAAAATACGAATTCAGGTAAGCCATTCTGAAAGGCTTATCTGAATTATTTTTATTCCAACCAATTTACCACACACTGTTTAAACTCAAAACCTATTCTCAATCATGTCCGGATCTAAATTAGACAGTGCAGATTATGAAGATATTGAAGATTGGCTTTCAATAATCGAGGATAAGTTTCACATTAAATTTGCGGATGATGCTTTCTCTGAGGTACAGACTTTTGGCGAACTTTTAGATTTCATCATAAATAAAATTCCGCATACACACGTAGATACTTGCACAACGCAGCAAGCATTTTACAAACTTAAAAGTGCTATCTCTCGACCTACGGCTCTGAATATATCGCCTTCTACACCCTTATTACTGGTTTTCCCCAAAAAGGGTAGACGTGAAAATGTAACTAGAGTGGAGCAATTCTTAGGATTTAAAATACAACTTTTGAAACCTCACCCCATGATTTCCAACTCACTGTGGATTAGCTTACTGGTTTGTACAATTGCTATTTTTCAAAATTTACAAACATTTGGACTGCCATTCCTTGTTACAATAGTGGGACTTTTCATCGCATATAGGTTTGGAACTGTATTAACCTATGACACGGTCGGGGATTTGGTTCATGCAATCGTAAGGGATAATTACTTAAAAGTAAGACGAAAACCTGACACCATGAACCGGAATGAGCTCGAAAACATACTTCTAGAAATTATTAAGGACAGTTCCAGTGTTAGAGCCAAGCTTACAAGAGATACCCCACTATAATCTCTATCTACCAGCTAGAATAAATCCTTTCCTCCAACTGACATATTTCATTGGGAGACAAATGTTGCATGTTTTCCGTTTGTTTTTTCAAGCTGTCTACCTCTTCCGTATTCAAATAGAATGACGCACTGGTTAGCGTGTCGGTAATGACAGTATCAGAAATAACCAGCCTTATCGTAACGGGTGTTTTATCAAGCCATTCCGCGCCAAACAGAACGGTAGGGGTAAGTACCTGAATAAAATCGTAATAAGGTTCTGCAAATTCCACGATGAGTATTGGAAGAGCATGTGCATCAATCACTTGCACTTTAATTTTCGATGGATCCGAAAGGATTCCATCTCTAAAATGTGTGTTTTTCAATACAACGTTTAACGCGTGGGGTGTCGGTTGCAAGCGGGCTATATCCATTTTTTAGAAAACATGTAAAACTATATTCCACAAATGTCATCAAATTCAAGCAATTCCAAACCGGTTTAAACAGAGATACAATTGGCTCAACAACCCCGGCAAAGTGTCTTATCTACACCCTACAACTATCTGATATACACAATACCTTTACAAGTAAACATATACCATTTATCCAGCCAGAATATATGAGCTCTAATAATTTCACAACTGCCATTCTGATTAACCAAAGCCCCGAAGCTGCCTTTTTAGCAATTACTAACGTACGTGGATGGTGGTCCGAAGAAATTGAAGGCAACTCAGAAAAGTTGAATGACGAATTCATATACCACTATGAAGATATTCACCGAGCGCATATGAAGTTAATTGAAGTGATCCCGAACAAAAAAGTGGTATGGCAGGTTTTGGACAACTATTTCAAATTTACAAAGGACGAAACGGAATGGACAGGAACGACGATCGTCTTTGATATTAACCCAATAGATAACCAAACCGAAGTTCGGCTAATGCATGTGGGTTTGGTACCTGAATATGAATGCTATGAGATCTGCAGGGAAGGATGGACAAATTATATTCAGAATAGTATGTACAACTTAATCACGACAGGGAAGGGACGGCCTAATGCATCCGGTAAGCCACAAACAGAATCTGAAAGAATGTTGGGACGTTCCTAAAATATTTGAAAGAATGATTATAGGTTGTTATATCTGATCAGTACTTCTCAGTGCCCACCAAACCAACACCGGCTGAAAAAATAACCTGAGTAGGCGTTTACGATCTGTATTGAGACCAAACGCGTCGCGTTGGTTAACATACTGCGCAATATTTCCTGGAAATACAGCCGTAAAAAATGCTGCAGCAACTTGGCCAACATTTTCTTTGCGTTTTCCCGAAAACGTCACCAAAGCCGCTCCCAGCGCAATTTCGGCGATACCGGATAAGACCACGGTGTCGTCCTTTTTAAATGGTACAAAGTCTGGTACCTGCGCTTGAAATTCCTTTCTGGCAAAAGTTAAATGGCTAACTCCTGCAAATATCAATCCAATTCCCAGCGCTATCCGACCCGCATTTTTAACTTGATCCCCTTTCATCATTTTCCTTTTTTTTGTTTTTAACCGATAAAAGTCCTTCCAGATTCGATCACTATCGAGTGAATCTAGGAATTATTCTACTTACAAACTCCAATTATTTTCATTTAGCCGATAAAAATAAGCAGCGATATTTACAAGATCTTGCTATACACAAATCGAACGTACGTTTTGAAAAATATATACAAGCTATTGGCAAAAATGTACAAGCGTAGAAAAATGCAACAATTTCCCCTCGACAAAGTACGTTAAATGCTAAAAAGCAACTGGGTATGATTATTGTATCCGATTGGAAAACTTCAGCATTTAAAAACAATGAACCGTATTCCTAAATCTCCTTTGGAAGTAGCACCATCCAACTTAACCCGTAGAAATTTTTTATATAATTCAGCAGGTGCATTTTTTGCATCCACTTTATTGTCTTCATGCAATTTGATGGAAGACATTTTCCCAGGTCTTGCCAAGGAAAGAGACCAGACCCTTGCGTTTTATGGTGATAGTCTTACCATCGGAGCTGGCGGTACTGCTCCATACGGCAACATAGTAGGAACAGCGCTCTCCAACCGACCGGTGATTAGCAATGGTATTGTAGGACAACCCGCTGCAAGCATTGCGGTGAGGCAGGGTGGCGTTCCCCTTATTATTACTATTGAAAGCAACAAACTGAATGGGATTAAGCCGGTTAGAATTACCAAATTAAGTAACCCGTTTTTATCAACTGCATCCAACGATGACGAGTATAGCCGAACCGGTACTATAAACGGGGTCCGTTGCACCATTCGCAGGAAAGTGAATGGAGATCTGGCCGAAAGTTATACGATCACTCCCACCACGGTTAGCGTAATAGAAGTGGCGCCAAATACTGAATTTATACTGGATGACGTTGATAGACTGCGTTCAGCTACCCAAATTTTGTGGTATGGTAGAAATAACATTGGAAAACCCAATGCAGAAGATGAAATTTTAACCGCTCTAAAAAACTCAATCGCTTATATTGAAGCTCCTGCCAGGTATATAGTGCCGGGTATTTTATTGGCTGCTACGGAAAATAAGGGGACCGAAAGATTTAAACAGATTCTCGCCATTAATGAAAAGTTGGCCGCGATACATGGCAAATCCTATGTAGCAATGACGCCACCAACCGATGCTGAGATGGCTGCCATAGATTACATACCTACAACGAATGACTTGAAAGATCTTGAAAATTTAAATTTCCCAAGAGGCATGCGTTTCGACATCCAATCGGATGACATACATTTAAATGACAAAGGCTATAAAATTGTCGCCAATAGGGTTATAGCCAAGATCAAAGAACTAAAATATTAATAAAAGGGGCCGTCAAAACGGTCCCTTTGCATTTGAATTCACTGCGCCCGTAGAACTACCAGGCATTTCGCCACGTTTACCCTTAACCGGTAAAGGGGTTCCATCTGTCCGTTTATACCAGTCCGTTGTAAGCTGCTTTGGCGAGGAGTCACCCGTTTCTAATTGCCATCGTTTGAGCACTTTTCGTAAAGTATCAAGTTCGTTAGCAATATTACGCGAACCAATCAGATTATGACCTTGCTGCGGATCCGTATGGTTATCAAAAAACTCTTCTGATGGACGAGGAGTAATAAAAATCTCATTCTGAAATGCGGAAATACTTCCATTAATAGCTGCACGCTTCAACCCCTGAGCAGACGGACTTTGATTGGCATCAATGGGACCTTCGTTGGTGAACTGCGTCCGTTGGTTTTGAATATAAAGGTAATCCCTGGTACGTACTGAGCGCTCATAAGCCTCATAGTCATGCCAGTTGTGTTCCCCAAAAACGTAATTTCTGAACCGACGGGAGGTGTCTTTCAACAAAGCAGCAAAACTAACACCTTGAAAGACAC
>CALGRQ010000075.1 GCA_937880795.1 uncultured Dyadobacter sp.
TTTACCTGCTAATTCTGTTTTCAGCATTTCACAGAAAAGATTACGTCGGTTACGGTACTCACGAAGCGATTTTCTTAAATGTCTTTGAATGACCCCTGTTTGCAAGAGTTCGGCGAAAGCGTTTTCGAGAATCGTATCACCCTGCCGGTCGGTTATACGACGTATTGCAGCCAAATGGCGTATCACATTTTCAGGACCTACCACATAGCCTATACGAAATGCCGGTGCAACGGACTTGGTAAAGGAACCGCAATAAAGCACCATACCATTGGGATCCGTTGCCGCTAACGGCAACAAGGGCTTACTTTGGTAGTGAAAGTCATAGTCGTAATCATCTTCCAAAATAATAAAACCGTATAATTCTGCGAGTTGGATCAGTTGCAGGCGCCGGTCTGCCCGCAGTGCCACAGTGGTTGGATAATGATGATGTGACGTGATATATAGCAGTCGTATTTTGATTTTTTTGCAAATGTCGGCCAACGCATAGGTATCTATGCCATGCTGGTCTACCGGAACCGTGATCGCCTTGGCGCCGGCCTGGGTAAAGTTGACGGTTGCTCCCATCCAGCTGGTTTCGCCAGTTACAACAAAATCTCCCGGCGAAATGAGTCCTGTGGCGGCCAAATGCAATCCCATGATTGTCCCTCTTACGATCAATACATTATTCGGAGTAACTTGTAGCCCCCGACTTTCGTTTAAATATTCACACAACTGTTCCCTCAACCAAAATGTCCCACAAGGATCGGCATACCCCAACTTAGTATACGTATTACCTGTGCGTAGTTGACTACGATATGCCCTAGCCAGGTCACTAAGTGGAGCCAGCCTTGGATCGGGAAATCCATCATCTAAATGCAGTTTCTGGCTATATATGTTGATGGGTCTGTCTTCAAAAGCAAGGCTATTTAACTTAAAACCCGCTGTCCTAAGTCCCAGGTTTTTATCTCTTGCGTTCCCTTGGGGCAATGTGTTTATAGGCATACTTCGGGCTACAAAGGTGCCACTCCCTATCCTACTTTCCAGCCAACCCTGCGCAAGCAATTCGTCATAGGCCTGAACCACAGTTTTGCGGTGTACCTCCAATATGTTAGCCAAAATTCGGGTGCTGGGAAGTCTTTCGTTGGCAACAAAGCTCCCATTTCTGATTAATCCTATCAGTTGGTTGGCTATCTGTATATACAGGGCTGTATGGCTATTTGGGCTTAGTTGAAGTAAGGAAGCGAATGGTTTCATAATAATTGGACTACATGAAATATAAAAATTGGATGCATATGCAGAGGCCAATTTTATACAATTTTGATAAAAAAAATGATGGAAACAACTGGTAAACATCTTATTCCAAGTCGCGCAGCAAAACGTGCACATTACGATTCAGAGGCACTATACCCTATTTTGGACGAAGCTTTATTTTGCACCATTAGTTATGCCGTAGATGGAAGACCTTTTTCAATACCTACTACTTTTGTAAGGTATGAGGATAAAATTTACATACACGGATCCGTGGGCAGCCATTTTATAAGGGAAATTGAGAAGGGTATTCCCGTTTGCATTACAGTATTGTTGGCGGATGCACTGGTGGTTGCCAAGTCGGCGTTTAGTCATTCGGTAAATTACAGGTCTGTGGTTATTTTCGCGAATGCCGAAAAAATAACCGATTCAGAGACCAAATATCTGTCTTTTAAGTGGCTTACGGAAAAAGTTGTACCGGGAAGTTGGGATTACCTAAGACCCGTTACCGACAAGGAAATGCAGAAGACGACCTCTCTGGCATTTTCGCTCACCGAAGCATCAGCTAAAATTCGCACCGGTATGCCCAATGATGAAGAGGAAGATAAGATGCTACCGATCTGGTCGGGATTGATTCCTTTAGAAACAAAGCGATTACCAGTTATAGCAGATGAAAGTAGTGTGGAAATTGCCCTTCCCAAACATCTGGAATAGGTGAAGTAAAAAATTGAGGTGCACATTTCCTTATATTGGAAATGTGCACCTGGTTTTCGTTAAAAACTTACACGATAGATCATTCAAAACACCACTCGGGTGCATCCATTAAGAAGCAGCCTTATCCTGTGTGGCTTTGGGAAATGCATAATTCGTACCCGTTAAAAGCACCTGTTCTTGTAGGTTAAGTCTCTCCAAGCTCTCCTGTAAATGGTTCTTTGTTTTGATCATTTGCGATACCACTTCGTCCCACTCTACCACTCCTGAAACAAACGGATCATAATCCATTTGAAGTTTTCCTATAACCGTAAAAAGCTTTTGATCCACCGATCTTAGCTCTGTGATTAATTTCTCCTTTTTAAATATTTCCTGAATCTGTGAAGCTTTTACCTCCGTATACCCTTCCACAGTACCAAATAACAACGATCCGTTCTTATATTGGCACACCACAAGCTTTTTCATGTCGCTGATTACAAGTATAGTTTAATATAGTCTCCATTCTTTCTCATATAAAAATCAGATTTCACTGATAGATACAATAACTCTGATATTCTATTTTATGGTTTTAATCAATTCTCAGAAGTAGGTCTAAAAAATATTATATCAGATTAAATCAGCCCCTTAATATATTATAACATCTCTAGGTACAAGACTAAAAAATAATGTAATATTGAAGCAATCCATGTAATTGATACGCTTCCCATATGAATAGAATAGCTGTTGTGGTTTTGTTTTGCGCTATGTTGAGTGCATGTACCAGTAAGAAAAAAGGATTGCCAGAGGTTGTAGCGCGAGACACTACCATTACCGTTCAGAATTCGTTTACCGAGTTATTTATTGATACCACTGCTTTTCAGACGTTTATGGAAAGCCATCCCATGGAGGATAGCCTTACCAATAAAGTCCGTAGTTTCTATAACCATCGAAACTTTCAGTACGCATGGTTTTTTCCGGATGGGATGGCGGAGTTTGTCCCCACGTTCATGAGTTTGCAGAATGACTATATCCATTATTCCGGGGATAGTAGTTTATACAATCCCAGACTTGTATCTACGATCGATTCTTTATCGAAGTTGAAAAAGATTCTTCCGGACAATGCACTGGTTCGTGATACTGAATTGCAACTTACTCAGCAATTCTTCAAGTATGCTAGTCGCGCCTATGATGGCGATCATCAACTAAATATTCAGGAATTAAACTGGTATATACCGAGAAAGAAAATGAATCCCGAGTCATTTCTGGATTCGTTACTTAAAAACAAAGGCGAAAATGTAGCCGCGTATGAACCTGTTAATCGTCAATATAATTTATTGAAAAAATGGCTGTTAAAGTATAATGAAATCGCTACTAGAGGAGACTGGACGCCCATTAATTCAGACAGAAAACTTAAAAGAGGAGGCAGTCATGAGATCATACCTAAGCTTAAAGCGAGGTTGTTTGAACTGGGAGACCTTCCAGATCTGGATTCTACCAACATTTTTGATTCGACCCTTACCGCTGCGGTAACCCAATTCCAAAGGAGACATGGATTAAAAACCACTGGTGAAACAGGACCTGCCTTTTACAAAGAACTAAATGCATCGCCCCACGATCGAATTCAACAATTACTGATTAATATGGAACGTATCCGCTGGATGCCTGCGGCGCCAGTCACAGATTATTTATTGGTCAACATCCCTGAGTTTTCACTGCACGTATATGAAGGCGGGAAGCATAGTTTCGACATGAATGTGGTGGTAGGCTCCGAAGCCAATAGTACCGTCATATTCTCGGGTACTCTAAATCAAGTTGTTTTCAGTCCCTACTGGAATGTACCATCCAGTATTTTGAAAAATGAAATTTTGCCGGGTATTCGACGAAATCCCAATTATTTAGCCAAACACAATATGGAGTGGAATGGTAATGCAGTGAGACAAAAGCCTGGGAAAACCAATTCTTTGGGGTTGGTGAAGTTTTTGTTCCCCAACAGTTATAACATTTATCTGCATGATACTCCTTCAAAAAGTTTATTTGGTGAGTCCCAAAGAGCATTTAGTCACGGTTGTATACGCCTGTCGGAACCTAAAAAACTGGCCGAATTTCTACTGAGACGAGATAGTACCTGGACGGACGAAAAAATAACTTTGGCTATGAATGCCGGGAAAGAGAAATATGTTCGCTTGCGGGGAGAAAATGAGGTGCCCGTATATATCGGC
>CALGRQ010000076.1 GCA_937880795.1 uncultured Dyadobacter sp.
AAGATGGATGGATTAAAATGGCGGAACAATTCCGACAGATGTCCGGTATTAATCCGTTTTCGATTGACATAGTGAGCATGTCAGAGAGAAGTAGTCCAAAATTCGAAAATCGTTTTTATAAAGCTGCCATGAAGCAGTTTACTATTTCTGCTCCTTCGGTAATTCTTCGTAAGTTAAATGGGCAATCCTTTTTACGATTATATAGTCCCGATCAGGTTGATTTACAGGTAGTGTTACCCAGAACAAAGTATATTTATGGCTATTCTGATTGGTTGACTGAGGGGTATAAAAAGAAGTATGTGATTGATCTGTCGAAGGCATCTTGTAGGAAGGGAGATCTGTTTCAGGTATATATTAAAAAAGAATGGGAAGAGCAGGGTATTGGAGCAGTACCTTTTTTGCAATTTCCCTTAGAGAGAATAGATAAGCAGACCGTTTTTTTACCGGATAACCAGAAGTTTGTTGTTCGTATTGATAGAGGTGCTAGTCAGGACGTGGTTGAGGGAAATTTGTGAAAATTCTCCAAATAATACCTTCGGGTACTTACATGGGGGAATATTCTTGTAATTTTGTTAAGCTCGTGCGGCACCAAAATTAGAACTGAAATTGAACAATTTGTTTCCCATATTCCTTAAATTGGAAAATTTGCATACGCTCATCGTGGGCGGTGGTTATGTTGGCTTTGAGAAAATTACGGCTGTCCTAAACAATTCGCCAGAAGCCAGAGTAACCCTGATTGCGCCAGAAATTGGAAATGACATTCAGGAATTAGCTCTTGCCAATGCAAAGGTTAAGTTGATAACGAGAAAATTTGAAGATGGTGATTTGCAGGATATTGACCTGGTGATTGTGGCTACCAACGATAAAGCTGAAAATAAGCGTATCAAAGAACTAGCAGCATCCAAACACATTCTTTGCAATGTGGCAGATACGCCTGCATTATGCGATTTCTACCTTTCTTCTGTTGTTCAGAAGGGTAATCTTAAAGTCGCTATTTCAACCAATGGCATGTCTCCAACCATGGCCAAACGGTTGAAGGAAGTTTTGAACGAAGCATTGCCGGATAATCTAGAAACAGCCATGGAACAACTCAAAGCTGTACGGGACATGCTAAAAGGTGATTTTGCCCATAAAGTGGATGAGTTGAACCGGATTACCTCTGTACTGGTGAAGGGGAATCCTTAATGTATTTGTCTATTTTGTTGCCAGTTGCTGCTCGCTCATATAAGGTTTTAAAAGCGCTTTGTATTTTTTCTCAACTATTTTTTTATTGGTCGGGGACTTTTCATACGGTAGTGTGCGGTTTGAAAAAATCGCTTCTCCTGTTTCTCGGTCAAGTATCATTCCGTAAAGTGAAATGATGGATTTGTAGGGCACGGGTGTATACATACCGAGGGTTAAAATACCAACTCCAATTCCCTTTGCAATTTGTCCTGCATAGTTTCCCGCTCTTCTGTCAAAACCGGTAACGGCTGTGGCAAACGCAAACCGTTGTCCATTGGATTTCATAGCAGAGTCGACAGCCGGGGGTATTTTGATTCCTTCGATTTTCTTAGAGGTCAATAATTTATTGAAAAGGAGTTTGAGTTCTTCATTGATAGCGTGTTGATGCGCATCGTCTGCCAGTATAATCTTATTGCCAGATTTAAAAACAGGGTTAATTTGAATGACTGAGTCAAGCACTGTTCGAGCAACTTTACTGAGTGAATCGCTATGTATCGCCTGATTTTTCTGTGCGATATAACTCACTGATGCAAGTGGTTCAAAATAAGCAAAGGATTTTATTTCCGAGGATTTTACAGCATTGTTAATGAGGTAGGTACGGTTACAACCTGATAAAAGTAGGACTGCGCAGGCAAGGGTTGATAAAAGTCTGAACATAAAGCAAATGAAGGGGGGATCGTTAAAAGTTTAAAATAATGTGCTTGATGTAAATCCGGATAAGCTAGGGTTCAATTTAGTTATAATTCAATAGAGGTAGTATTTATACTATTCTACTCCTTTCAGCATGCCTATTGCATAAATGTGAGAATAGTGACGACTGACTTAACGACCTGCGATCACTGATGGGTATATCTCAAACCGAATATAAGTCATGGTTATATGGAAATCGGATATGGATATTTTATAAAATTCAGGATTAGTAGATGATAAATTCGGTAACATGTATTTTCAGCGAAAAACTTCTCGTTTTTTGTCACCTTTATGCGTATTATTGAATTCAGTAATCTTCGGTTGATCTTATACCATTCATTTTATTGATAGACTTATACCATTGCATGGAAATTTTTTTTCGAAACGAAAGTCGATGCCGGCATTTTGCGCAATTCGTGGGCGCTATTGCGTTCATTTTTTTCTTTCTCATTTTTCCGAATAGTAGTCTTGCACAAAATATAGACATACGGGGTGATGTAAAAAGTGTTTCCGGCGAGGCACTCATTGGGGCTACTGTTCGAATCAAAGAAACCAACAAGGGAGTGGTTACTGATGCCAGAGGGCATTTCAGTATAGATGGGGTCAATCCACAAGCTGTTGTGGTGGTGACCATGATTGGTTTTGTAAATAAAGAGCTCCCCGCTGCCCGAAATATGAGCTTTATCCTAACGGACGACGCCGTAGGATTGCAAGATGTGGTTGTTACAGGTTTTCAACAGATAGATAAAGATAAGTTTACCGGTTCGGCTGTCACCCTGAAATCGGATGAGGTGAAAATTGATGGTTTGCCTGATGTAAGCCGCATGCTGGAAGGACGTGCCGCTGGTGTATCGATCCAAAACGTATCAGGTACTTTTGGTTCGGCTCCAAAGATACGGATTCGTGGAGCCACCTCGTTGAACGGTGCCAATAAACCGCTTTGGGTGGTAGATGGAGTCGTAATAGAGGATATCGTCAATATTTCGAATGATCAACTTTCCAGTGGAGACCCAACCACGTTGCTAGGTTCGGCTGTGGCCGGTCTTAACCCGAATGATATAGAAACCTTTGATATACTGAAAGATGCCGCTGCGGCAGCCTTATATGGTGCAAGGGCCATGAACGGTGTTATTGTAATTACAACCAAAAAAGGCAAGAGTGGAAAGCCTGTAATTACCTATTCAGGCAATTTTAGTACGCAATTGAAGCCATCTTATCGCAATTTTAACATCATGAATTCGGCACAGCAGATGTCGGTTTTAGGAGAGTTGGAGCGTAAGGGGCATCTAAATTCGGACATCTTGTCGCAATCGGACTATGGGGTATATGGCAAATTCTACAATTCTATATTCGGTGATGATCAGGGGAATTTTCCGGTTGTGAACACTTCGGAGGCCAAAAAAAATTACCTGATGCGTTACGCCAATGCAAATACCGACTGGTTTGATGTCCTATATCGGAATAATCTCCTTCAGGAACATTCGTTGAGTGTTTCCTTTGGTACCGATAAATCTAATTCCTATTTCTCTACCAGTTATTTGAATGATAACGGTTGGACTATTGCGGATAAGGTGAGCCGGTATACGATGAATTTTAGAAACAGTTATCGTTTGTCCGATCGTATAACGCTAGGGTTTTCCACGCTAGCGTCCGTTCGGAATCAGCAGGTGCCGGGTTCATTAAATAGAAGAAGTAATCCGGTGGAGGGTAAGTTTGATCGTGATTTTGATATCAACCCTTTTAGCTATGCGCTCAATACGAGCAGAACGCTTACCGCGTATGATGAGAATGGGAATCTGGAATTTTTTAGAAGAAATTATGCACCTTTTAATATTGTGCATGAATTGGCAAACAACAAAATTCAACTCAATCTGGCCGACATTAAATTGCAGGGAGATTTCTCCTATAAAATCACGGATCATCTTACCTATGATTTTTTAGGTGCACTGCGTTACGTACAAACGGGGCGTGAGCATCAAATCAATGAAAATGCCAACATGGCCAATGCATATCGGGCTGCCGATAATGCGACCATTGCCGAAAGAAATAAATACTTATACCGTGACCCGGATGATCCCAATGCACCGCCGGTTGTGGTGTTGCCAAGCGGCGGGTTTTATAATAAAGAGGACGACAATATGAAGTTTTATAACGTCCGGAATAACCTTCGTTATAACAGAACTTTCTCCGACAGGCATAATGTGAATGTACTGGTGGGGCAGGAGATTAAATATACCAACCGACAAAACTCGAACAGTACCGGTTATGGCTATCAATATGAGCAAGGTGGAACGCCTTTTGTCGATTACCGTATTTTGAAGCAAACCATCGAAGCCAACTTTCCTTACTATGGTATGGGGCGTGAATACGAACGTTTTGCGGCTTTTTACGGAAGTGCCGGCTATACGTTGGATGAGAAATATAATTTCACGGCCTATTTGCGTTACGATGGCTCCAATCGTTTTGGGAAATCGGCTACCGCACGCTGGTTGCCTACCTATACAGTAGCAGGTTCATGGAATTTTGATCGGGAAGAATTCATTAAGAAATTTTCTTGGCTTAGTATGGGGAGATTACGTGCGAGTTATGGTCTTTCGGCTGATCCGGGTCCTTCTACCAATGCAGCCGTTCTTTTCAAGAGTATGATTACCAACAGGCCATTTGCAAACGAGAAGGAATCTGCGTTACAACTTGCTGCACTGGAAAACTCGGAGCTGACCTGGGAGAAGTTATATAGTGCCAATATTGGTATTGATGTGGGACTATTTGCGAACCGTCTTAATTTCTCACTGGATGGATATATCCGGAATAGTTTCGATCTGATCGATCAAATCAAAACGTCGGGTATTGGTGGGCAGATATTTAAAGTAGCCAATTATGCCAGCATGGAGTCGCAAGGGGTTGATTTTTCGTTGAGTGGTGTGGTGATGAAGAGCCGAGACTTTGATTGGAGATCGACGCTGAATTTTGGATATGCACAAACCCTGATCACGAAGGTGGATAATTTCCCCGGAATATTTGATATGGTGAAGCCGGAAGGTGTGAACGTAAAAGGAAAGCCGGTCAGAAGTTTGTTTTCTATTGATTACAAACACCTGAATCCGGAAACCGGCGTGCCTGTATTCGTCAACGAAAATGGGGAGGTGAGTTCAGATGTCTATTTGCAGGATCAGAATGTAAAATATCTTAAGTATGAAGGTCCGGTAGATCCGCCATTAACAGGTGGTTTCAACAACACTTTAACGTATAAAGGTTTTTCATTCAATGTGT
>CALGRQ010000077.1 GCA_937880795.1 uncultured Dyadobacter sp.
GGTGATTTGAAGCGGTTGATATAGCCAACGCGCGCCGGGAAATCGGATAGACGATCGGCAAAAGTCTTGTAATGCTGCATGGCCAAAATGGTTGTGGGAACCAGTACAGCTACTTGCTTGCTGTCACAAACGGCTTTAAAGGCCGCACGTACAGCAATTTCTGTCTTTCCAAAACCAACATCACCACAAACCAGGCGATCCATCGGATGCGCTTTTTCCATGTCTTCCTTCACGTTGGCGGTTGCTGTGGCCTGGTCAGGAGTATCTTCATATATAAAAGAAGATTCCAGCTCGGCTTGCATGTAATTATCCTGAGAGAATGGAAAACCTGGCGCCTGACGGCGTTTGGCATATAGGGCGATCAGCTCATGGGCAATGTCCTTTAATTGCTTTTTTACTTTGGACTTTTTGGCTTCCCATTCTCCGGAGCCCAATTTGCTCATGGTCGGTGGAGTACCTTCTTTCCCGGTATACTTGGCAATTTTGTGCAGGTTATGCACGCTTACATACAGCAAGTCATTGTCACGGTATATCAGCCTGATGGCCTCCTGTTCTTTCCCGTTTACATCTTTTCTTTCTAAACCAGCAAAGCGTCCTATACCATAGTCGACGTGGGTTACGAAATCACCAACATGAAGTGATTTCAGTTCCTTCATGGTTATGGCTTTTGACTTGCTGAATTTTTCTTTGAGCCGATATTTATGGAAACGGTCAAAAATCTGATGGTCGGTATAGCAGGCTACCTTAAGATTTTCGTCCAAGAAACCTTCCCTAAGCGATATATGCAGCGGTTGAAATTTAAGGAAAGGATCAAGGTCGGTAAATATTCTTTCCAGGCGATCCAGCTGTTTGGGTTGTTCTGCGGCAATTACATTCACAAACCCCTTCGATTGGTTTTCTAAAAGATCATCGAGTAATCTTTTGAAATCTTTATTAAATGACGGCTGTGGCCTGGAAGGATATGGCAGGCGATTTTCAGTTTTAAAATAGAAGCGCTTACCAAATTCGACAGTTTTGAATTTTTTGGTCAGATTCAGGAAGCCTCTGCGGGTTTCGAAAAGGTCTTGTGGATTAGATACAATTTGAACGCCTCCCGAAGTAACTTCTTCCAACGCACGTTCTGCCCTTTCATAACACTTTTCTATCACTTCCAGACTTAATTCAGCGTCTTTAAACCACAAAATGGTATCGCTGGGGAAAAAGTTAAAAAACGATTCCCGGGTTTCGTGCGTCAACTTTTGCTGTATATCGGGTACTATATTGATTTGTTTCGCCGATTCGATAGAAAGTTGCGTATCCGGATCAAAAGATCTGAGTGTTTCTACCTCATCGCCAAAAAGCTCAATACGGAATGGATGTTCACTGGCGAAAGAGAATTCATCGATAATTCCTCCACGAACAGAAAATTGCCCGGCCTCAAACACGAAGTCGGTCATTTCGAATCCATAGGTATTCAGAAATTCTGTCAGAAAGGATGGATCCAGTTTTTCGCCAACCTTCACCTGAAAAGTATTTGCCTTCAGAGATCTTTTGTTGATCACCTTTTCGAACAATGCCTCAGGGTAAGTTACAATTTGGAACGACCCTGGTTTGGCATGATTGAGTTTATTCAGGATTTCTCCACGCATGAGTACGTTGGCGTTGTCCACCTCTTCATACTGATAGGGCCTTTTATAGGAAGTTGGGTAAAACAATACTTCAGTTTTGCCCAATAAATTTTGAAGGTCGTTCTGGAAGTAAGCTGCTTCCTCACGGTCTGTCATGATGTATAGTGCAGGACCTTTCTTTTTCTGCTGTATGGCAGAGGTCAAAACCGCGTCCAGGCTTCCCGTCAGTCCCTTTATTTGAACATGGTCGAATTCCGGACTTTTCGAGTGAATTTGAGTGAGGATGAGATCCAGATAACTGTCTCCTCCGTATAGCGTCAATAAGTCTTTAACTTCCAAGCAGATTAAAAATTGAGCGGTCGGTATCCGCGGTGAATGCTTCGGATTAGCCCGAAACAGGATCAATCAACATGCAAAATCTGTACGCTATGGTGGTTTACAGAAAATGCAAAAAGCCGTTACAGGATATTTCCCGTCCGGCGCCAAATGATAACAACTGTTGTTTTGCTTTTGTTTACAGTTATTAAAATTTATGCAAAAATAATCGAAACGGATTAGCTGTGAGTTAATTTAGCCACGAATTATAAGAAATACCGATAAGAAAAGATGATCGACTGGCTCAATCAGAGTATCTCCCTTTGGGGCATTGGTACCACTCCTTTGGAAATTTTGGGATTCCTGACCGGAGCGATCTGTGTATATCTCAATACCCGTCAAAATGTGTTGGGTTGGTTTTTTGGGATATTTAATGCCGTGCTTTATGCGGCGGTGTTTTGGCAGGTGAGGTTGTATGCCGATATGGGTTTACAGGGATATTATTTTTTGACCAGTATATATGGATGGTGGATGTGGAAGTTTGGGGGGGCGAGCCATGATGGTGTGCGGGTTACGCATACACCGGTAAGACTATATCCGATTTTTGCCCTTATTTTTCTGGTTGCGACACTTTCTTGGGGATTTTTACTGGGGAAGTTCACGGATGGGACTTTAACCTATGCCGACTCGGCCTTAACCATCGCAAGTCTTATTGCACAATGGATGATGGCTCGAAAGTATCTGGAAAACTGGATTATCTGGATCGTGGCCGATGTCTGTTACGTGGCCATGTATTTCTATAAAGACCTCCACCTGACGGCCATTTTATATTTTGTTTTTCTGATATTGGCTGTGATGGGCTATGTACAGTGGAAGCGAGATTTGAAAAAGTCTGTTGGAGCGTGATGAAAAAGGTAAGAAGTAAAATGCGAGAATCATTTCACATTTCACTTCTTACATCTCTCATTTTTTAATTTACTCCACCATCCCAAATTTAATTTCCTGTTCTTCCAATAAGGTGCGGATCCGTTCCGAATCGCTGAAAACGATAAGCAACTCTTTTTTGGGAGTGTCATCATCGTCATCCATCCATTTCCAGTCTTCGGCGGTTGCATCAAAAATATCCAGAATGGTTAAAATACGTTCTTCACCTTTTTCCTTGGATAGCCACTCAGTAGAGTTGCTGATGTAGATAATAACTTTTTCCTGCTTAATCCATTCCAGATCGTTGATGAGCTCATCGAGGGCATCCAGATTTTTTCCTGCATAATCCGGAAACGCCAGAGCATTTCCGATTTGGTCGTGAAATTCTTTCATGCTCGTGGCCTTTTTCCCGTCAATTTCGCCGATGAAAGCACCTAAAAATACCTTATTTATATTCTGTGCGGGGTTTATCAGGAGGAAGTGCGAATTTTTCATGATATATAAATGAAATGATACGTTGCTGTGGGGTAAATCTAAATTACTTCAATTCGATAAAGGTTTCATAGTGGTCGGCGGTATACCAGGCTCGCTCGTCGGAGGTGACCAGCCTTTGGGCACCCCGATTTTTACCTTTCTTTTTCGGGTTTACATCCCATTCACGGTATTTTACGGGCCTTCCCTCATCATCTCTTTGTGGTAATTGGCGTTCATAATTTCCGAATTTTCGTCCACCTACGTAACCATCCGGTGCCCGGTTGTACTTACGGATATAAGTTAAGACTGTATAGGCCTTTTCAGGAATTACTTCGTTCCGTTTTTCCGATTGAACCTTTTGTTTACTTTCCTGACGGCCTTCGGTCCTCGTGATGTTTTCTGTGGTAGGCGCTTTTTCCTGTTGTGCGCTTTGTCCCGGTTGGCAAGCCGACACCAATAGGGCAATGAGCCAGATGATATACCTTAACCGAAGCATAGAAGTTGACTTTTTAAGCATATGGCATAAGAATGCCCCACTTTCGCATATCATTTGAGAGTGGGGCAATTATAAAATGTATTTTAATTCAGCGAAAACATGGGTAACCGTAGGGCTACTACATTATTGAACATCAGTCGGCTTATTTTCGGGTCCATATAATCAATCAGGGGAAACTCTGATACAATCGACATTACCTCAAATTCACTCTCGGCTCTCACCACGCACCAAAGCTTGGAATAATCGTCAGACAAGGCGTAGGACATCATCGTGCCCTGCTCCATCATTTCATTAATCTTTTTTCTCTGTGCAGGTATTTTTGCTGTAAATTCTTCCGACATCACGGCCGGAAGCATGATTTCAACCATATACTGGCTCATTGGCGATAGAAGGTTAGCTGTACAGAAATACCATTTTTAATTCTAGTATAAAAGGATAAGCACTTCGGTTTAGTTCCTTAACCCTTCCCACATCTCGTAATAGCGTTTCAAAATATTTTACTGGCCATTCCAACCATTGCCAATAATGGGGTGTCATCTTATATGCAGATGTTCATTTACATCTGTAATGAGTTAATACCAAGGCAGTATCCGCTATCTTTGAGACGGGGATGCTGTAAAATATATAAAACCGAACGAAGCACCCTAAACTTCGGATGACCTTTAACGAACATGATTTGGTGAATGGCTGCAAGCAACGCAACCGGCTCGCCCAAAAACAATTGTACGATGTTTTTGGGGGAAAGCTGTTTGCTATATGCATGCGTTATACCCGAAACAGGTCGGATGCGGAGGATGTATTACAAGATGCTTTTATAAAAATATATGAGAATATAGGCACATTCAGAAATGATAGCCCATTGGAATACTGGCTGAGGTCGGTGGTGGTAAATACCGCACTGAACCACCTCAGACAGCAAAAGTATCTGAAAGACCTGGATGATATAGAGGTATATGAAAATGGTATTGCCGACCGTGAAGTGACGTTAGGCGATTTTCAGATGCAGCAACTCACCGGGTTTATTCAGGAATTACCACCGGGTTGTCAGGTGATTTTCAATCTATATGCGATTGAAGGATATCAGCATAATGAAATCGCTCAAAAGCTCGGTATATCCGAGGGAACCTCGAAGTCGCAATATGCGCGGGCAAGAGGAATACTTCAACAAAAACTAAATAGAGAAAAAAGATTTGATGATGGATCCGTCCGAAACAGACAATTTTAGAAATCAATGGAGAAAGGCATTGGAAAATGCTTCTGAACCCCCGCCACCTTCGGTGTGGGAGGGTATAGAGGCACGCCTGGACCGTGATGAAAAGGATATAATCCCGCTTTGGTGGCGCAGGCCAAGGCTGTGGTATGCAGCTGCGTCTGTGATTGCATTGTTATTGGTAGCTGGTGGTGTTTGGGTAAATCAATTTGATTCTGTAAAGGAATTGTCCGGCACATCTTCTGGGGTGGCTACGACTCATAAAACCTCACCACAATTGGACAATAAGCTGGGCAGTGAGCAAACTTCTGATGCTCATCCGGGCGTAAAACCTGAAAATGCAAATGAGGAAGCAATAGCAGCCGTGAGCGAGCAGCCAAAAATGTTGCCTGAAAAACACCTCGTAGTGAAGGGAAGAAGTACGAAAGAAGTTAGCCAGAAGCATCAACAGAACGGCGAAATACATCTGGATACAAAGAATTCACTGGCGGAAACAAAACAAGATATAGGCTTAGAAGACAAAAACATTTTAAGAGAAACTTCCGATGCTCTTCCGAGCGTAAAACCTGAAAATGCAAAAGAGGGAGCAATAGCAGCCGTGAGCGAGCAGCCAAAAATGCTGCCTGAAAAACGCCTTGTAGTGAGGGGGATAAGTAGGAAAGAAGTTAGCCAGAAGCATCAACAAAACGGAGAAATACATCCGGATACAAAGAGTTCGCTGGCGGAAGCAAAACAAGATTTAGGCTTAGAAAACAAAAATATTTTAAGAGAAAAAGAGCAGCCCGGGCGTGAAATGGCGTTGTTTGAGCAATCAAAATCTCTGACACAGATGGGGAATGTACAGGCTATGGCGCCTGTGGCTTCAAATGAAAATTCAGCATTGGCGGTTCATGCACTTACACCCGTGTCTTATAGCGAATTGGACGTGTTTATGCCAAAGCGCTATATATTTTTCAAACCAGAAACTTTGAAGGAAGAGCCACTTCCGGAGATTAAAAAACGAAGTGAATATTATGCGGGTGTCGGCGTAATGCCAGCCTCTTTTAATCCGAATGTGCAGATTAAGGATGCTCCGGTGGCATTTGCTTCCATGCAAAACAACTCCAGACATAAGGCATTGACGGGTACTAACAAGCCCGGGAATTCCTTTGCGCTTCAAACACAGGGTGGTATGAGGCTTTCGAAGCACTGGTCGCTGGAAATGGGCGTGAGTTATCTAAAAGGAAATGCCAAATACGAAGGCGGTGGACAAGTGCTGGATGCTGTGAGTGCACGTCCTTCCAATGTACTTGAAAACGCTCTAATTGGGTTGGCAGATAAACATGCAATACCCAACAGTCCGAGCTATGGAGGTAGTGTTGGGATGCATGATATGTATGCCTCATCGATATACCTTGATGTGAATAGGAATGTCAACAACAATTATCAGTATTTGCAATTGCCAGTTCAGGCGGGCTTTACGCTCAATCCGGATAAGAAACTGAGTTATTCTGTATTGGGAGGAATGATGGCCAATTTCTTTTTGAGCAATGAACTGGAAGCGGCCAGTGGAAATATGATTAAAACTACGCCGGGAGATGATGTGTACCGCAGCATGAACTGGGCAGCTACTACAGGTTTACGATTCAATTATAAGCTTTCGGCAAAATGGAAAGCAAATTTGACGGGTTCTTATCAAAAAGCGATTTCATCAGGTTTTAAAGCCAATCAGAGTCTAGAGTCACATCCGTTTTTGTATGGTGTTTCGTGGGGTGTGAGATATTCTTTTTAAAAATTTTTCAAACCGTTACAACCATTTCGCACCAATTAGACTCTTGCTTTAACAGAACTTTAAAGTTTGCCTTATGCATGTGGTGACACGTATATAAACGCTCTTTAAAATTTATTAGCCATGTTAAAGTTTCTAAAAAAAAGCGTGTTGGTTCCGGCTGTATTCGCTGGGTTGTTCTTAGGTTGTACCAACGAGGAAGTTGATCTTCCCAATGTTGTACGACCCATTGAAATTCCAGAAAATATTTCGGAAGGAACCAACCGTTTTGCCTTCAATTTTTTTCAAAATCTGCAACAAACGCAGCCGGCTACCGAAAATCTTTTTGTTTCTCCATTAAGCCTGCATATGGCGCTGGGGATGTTATTAAACGGTGCGGAAGACGAAACAGCTTCTGAAATCTTGAAAACCCTTCAAATGGAAGGCGTTTCCATAGACGATCTTAACAAAGCCTATAAAACTTTGCTGGATGGGTTACCCGTAGCGGACTCAAAAGTAAGTCTGGGGTTGGCCAACTCGATGTGGTATAGAAATGATTTTCAGGTTGAAACGGACTTCAAAAATTTAATCGGTCAATCATTTAAAGCAGATGTTACGGGATTACCCTTCGATGCTGCGGCCAAGGATCGGATCAATCAATGGGCTAGCGATAAAACCAATGGTAAAATAAAAAAGGTACTCGACGAGATTTCCGAAAATCATGTGATGTTCCTTTTGAATGCATTGTATTTCAAAGGAGACTGGAAAAATAGATTTGATGTTAACAATACCCGCGATGCTGCTTTTAAGCTAGAAAACGGGATGGATAAGCAGGTGAAAATGATGTATACCACAGCCGAATTTAAAACGGCGGGCAATACAGCTTACAACGCCATTCAACTTCCGTACGCAAACGGGCAGTTTAATATGACCTTGCTTATTCCCAAAGGAGATCAAACCGTTGCGTCTGTTATTGCGGGCTTATCTGCTCAGGAATGGCATAATCTGCAAAACGATGCACTTACCAGTACACGTGCCGAGATCGGACTTCCTCGTTTTCAATTATCCTATACGGTTAAATTGAACAGTACTTTGGGTAAAATGGGGATAAATAAAGTGTTTACCAGTGCTGCACAGCTGGGTAAGATCAATAAGACAGCAAACTTACAGGTAGACTTCGTGAAGCAGGATACCTATTTGGGAATAGATGAAAAGGGTACTGAGGCTGCCGCGGTTACTTCCATCGGTTTTGAATTGACTTCGGTTGGTGCACAACCTCCCAGGTTTGTTTGCGATCGTCCATTTGTAGTGCTGATCAGTGAAAAGACATCCAATACCATTCTTTTTATGGGGCGTGTCATGAATCCGGAAAGCAAATAGTTTCAATGATATTAACCAAGGTTTGATCGCTGAGGTTTGAACGGAAAGAAGGATCAATTCAGTCATTTAAGATAAAAAATATAGGTTTTTGACCTGTATTTTCGGGGTGCGTTATCGTCCGGGGGCTTTGCCTGCGGACGATTTTGTTTTGTGCCTTCCAACCAATTTAGGTCGAGATGTATCATTGTATTATTCGGAAATAAAATATAGTGAAACATATAAATTATTGGTGCTTATGAAAGCAAAATTACTCTCCTTCTTTGTGGTCATTCTGAGTATAGGCCTGTGGTCGTGCAATGATAAATGTACCGAAACCCGTGTAACACGCAGGCAAACGTCAGTTACACGCTCCATGATGGAAATTAGGGGGCAGATTAAGGCTCAGCCGCCGCGAGAGTTGGTCAGACCCGGTAAAATGTATGTGAAAGGAAACTATCTCTTTGTGAACGAGATCAAGGAAGGGATTCATATCATTGATAACAGTAATCCGGCTAATCCAAAATTTATTTCCTTCATTAATATTCCAGGAAACGGAGATATAGCCGTTCGAGATAACATCCTATATGCCGATAGTTTTGCTGATCTGGTCGCCCTGGATATACAAGATCCCGCCCAAGCCAGCGAAAAGGGGCGTGTAAAGAATGTTTTTAAGACTGGTATGTTCGATGGCGGGATGTGGACGCTGAACGAAGCGATTGGCGCAATTAACGATGTGGATGTAAAATTTGTAACCGAAACCTATACCACCAATTGTGAAGAGAATATTTCACCGGGTGGCTGGTGGTGGTCCTCACCGTGGAGCATTGCTTTTGACGGGGCCTATTTAAATTCTTCTTCATCGGCTGGTCAAGCGGCTACTTCCGGGGGGACCAATGGTCAGGCAGGTTCTATGGCCCGTTTTGCATTGTATGAGAACTTCCTATACGCAGTAGGACAAAACAGCATGCAATTGTTTAATATCAGTAATCCGGCTCAGCCGCAGCAGTCCACAAACATCGAACTCGGTTGGGGCATTGAAACAATTTTCCCCTATGAGAATAAATTATTTATAGGGTCAACAACGGGTATGTTCATTTTCGATAACAGTACTCCGGCTACTCCTAAGCAACTGTCGGTATTCAGACACGGCCGGTCGTGCGATCCCGTGGTAGTCCATGAAAATATAGCCTACGTAACGCTTCGTACAGGAACAGGATGTGGTGGGTCTCAGAACCAGCTCGAACTGGTTGACATTAGTAACCCCACTTCCCCTCAGCTGATTAAGAGTTATCAGATGGAAAATCCGCATGGACTTAGTATCGATTTCCCTACCTTATATCTCTGTGAAGGGGATAAAGGTTTAAAGCTCTTCGATGTGAAGGATAAGTATGCAATCGATAAAAATCAGATCGCACATTTCAAGGGAATGGATGCCTATGATGTGATTTCGTTGGGTAAAACTTTGCTATTGATTGGCAAGGATGGCTTTTATCAATACGATGCAAGCAACCCGAAGGATTTGAAACAAATCAGTAAAATACCCGTAGGTAAAGCCATTTGATATACCCTCAAACCAAGAAAATTATGAAATTAATTCTAACAATTTTTACAATCCTAGTGTTGGTTTCTGGCAGTTTAATGGCGCAGGATAAGGCAGATTTTACAAGAAAGTACGTAAATCATACGGAATTTGGAGGACTGTTTGGGCGCGTAAAATATGGTGGATTTAATGGTGGTGCAGAAGCTACGGAAAATAGATTGAGCTTAACGGCACAGATGTTTCAGGGGATAAAATGGAGTTCATCGCTGGCTACGGGCATAACTGTTGGTATGGATTGGTATAAAACCGCTCTCATTAACCCCGTGGCATTGGGCGCACGGTATGACATCACAAGAGGTCGAGTGGCTCGTTTGTATGCCACCGCAGACGCCGGGTACGGTTTTGCCTGGTTTCATGACGATCCGCAGGGGTTTAAAACCAAGGGTGGCCTGATGGTGAACCCTGGGCTGGGTTTGAAGTACGGTAAACCAGATGGTGCCGCTTTCACGCTTGGAATTAGCTGGAAACGGCAGGAAGTAAATGTAGAGAAGGCTAGTTGGAACAACGAGGTAGATAGAACCGAAGAACGGATATATAACCGACTTGCGTTGCGTTTAGGGATGATTTTTTAGTGGACTGATATAGCGATGAAGCCATATATTAAGGGTTAAAAACTGCTGAAATGGGCGGTGAATGGTGTCGGACAATCTAGCATCTTTCACCGCTGCATCAATTTCACGAAGGAATAATGCCTCACCACCTTGATACCACACTCTGAATTTGGCCGATTGGTCCTGATGTTTGGGCAGATATTCCAACAAAACAGACAAATCGAAGGTTGGGGCGGTAACACCCACGCCGGCAATTACGCCATCTATGGCATTACACGCCTGCTCGAAATGATTGGGAACGGGCACCATCATGACGGGCTTCCCCAAATACATGGCCTCGCAAACAGACTCAAACCCTGCTGTGGTGACCAGTGCTTGGCAGGAAGCGAGTTTATCCAGATACTTTTTACTGTGGATTCGATGAAATATGAGTGTATCATCAAAAACAAATTCATCCGAAACATGTGGATTGTCCCAAAAACAATGCAACGTCACATCCGGATGTGACTGATGCCAGGTAATAATCGCCCGGCTCAAACTGTGATGGGTGATGTAGATCAGGATGAATGTCCCCTGAGAAGGTTGAAGTGACAAAACTTCTTTACGCAGCAAGGGTGGTACTACGGTAATTTTTCTGTCGGGCACGTTTTTCATCTCTCTAAATGAAAGCGCCAGTCGCTTTTGGGCTCTCCACGAGGTTATTTTGGAGTTGAGGTTGATCAGGATACGATCTGCAATTTTACTGTTTTCAGGAAAAACAAATTTGGGATGAAGCAAAAGATATTGATGCGCAATGCACACCATGGGTATTTTAGGGCGAAAAATAAGGTTGTATAGACCGCCATATGGCTCGTAAAAACTGATGATGAGGTCCGGACCAATATCCGTTATTTGCTCATGAAGCTTTCGTAGGGAAGCAATATACCTGGGGGCATTTTTTAATACCGTATAAATGGTTTGCCCCATACTTACACCTTCTCCCTGGCTTTGGTATATCATTTCGGGAGCAATGAATTCAATTACGGGCGCCTGTATTTGTTCCTTAAAAAATGCGGGAATGATCCGATGCAGAGATTTTCCTACACAAACCGCTTTTATTTCACAGTGAGCCTGCCTCAATATTTGGGCCAGTGCAATGGCCTGCGTCATATGTCCGCGTCCCTCGCCCTGAACCAGAAATACGATTTTCATGACTATATAATTTGTTGATTCCTGCCCAGGAAAATGCCTCAACAAGGGCGCTGAGGGTTTCAACCCAGTCGCCTGAATTCATGTATTTAATACCATTGATATCCCGTATAGCCGGCTGGTGAATGTGTCCGCAAATTACCCCGTCGCAACCTCGTGAGCGGGCCAATTCTGTAAGTTTTTCTTCAAAATCGCTCATGTAATTCACGGCCATTTTTACCGATTGTTTGATTCTTTGGGATAGCGAATAATAGGGTAGCCCCTTCCATGCCCGATATTTATTGTAAAATTTGTTGAGCCACAGTAAAAATGTGTAACCTACATCGCCCAGGTAAGCAAGCCATTTGAAATGACTGGTTATGGAATCGAAAACATCCCCATGAGTCACGTAAAATCGATGGGGGCCGGAGTTGAGTATATAGTCTTTTCTAATCTGAAATTTTTTACCAAGCCTCAATGGAATGATTTGGTCCAGAAAATCGTCATGATTGCCACGTATATAAATGACTTTGGTGTGGTGTTCGTCGATCATCTTTAAAACTCTTTTGAAAAACAGGGTATGCTTTCGCTTCCATACCCCATATTTTTTCAGCTGCCAGGCGTCTATAATATCCCCGTTTAAGATTAATTTTTTGCAGGAATAGCTTTTCAAAAAGTTGGTGACTTCTTCTGCCTTCGAACCACCCGCTCCGAGGTGTAAGTCAGAAATGATAATGGTTCGGAAGTGTGCTGCGTTAGACATGCTACAAATATGTATAACCAATATTAACTGGCTGTTTCTTGCAGGTTATCAATTGGTTAAGTGTTAAATGTACTGTTAATGATATTGTATGGAGACCTAGGGGTGTTTTGTGCTAAATTGATATATTTGTTTTCACTCAATATTATACACTATGCGCGTTGCTCTACTTTTATTTCTCTTGTCTGGTTTTTCAGTTCTAGGCCAAAAAGTATACTTATCCCACGAAGTTGAAAAACAGGTTGAGCCGTCTGGCGGATTGTCATTATTGAATCAGTTTGTACAGGAGAATCAGCAAATTCCCTTTCGTAGTGCTGTGAAAGGCTTAAATGGCCGGGTGTATGTAAAGGGGATAGTTGAGCCCGATGGCAGCATGTCTGCATTTGAAGTGGCAAAGGGTATAGATTCTCTTTGTAATCAGGAGGCTATACGGATTATGGGATTATACAAGGCATGGAAACCTGCGATTTTAAAAGGGGAAAAGGTGAGACAATATTTTGTATACCCCGTTGTTTTCAAAGCAGAACCCATGCATAATTATGACAGTACGTCATCTCGTTTTGTAGACTACTTCGACAAAAAATTTTATCTAACTACGGATCCTTCTCAGTTCGAATATAGGGTTTTTAGAAGTGTTGACCCACAAGGCTACATCGGTGGCGATGTGATTTCGGAACAGAAAAATGGTAAAAAGTGGAGTCGTATAGGCACCGTTCCTTTTAAACGCACTGAAATTTGGCATAGAATGACGTTTGCTGGTAGCGGCAAAGACTCTGTAAGCGCCTATGAATTGGCAGCCCGGGACGAAAACCTCACGAGCTATGCTTCGGAAGCCGTTTTTCAAAAGAATGGCAAATTACTTGCGCACAAAGAATATGGCGGGGATAATAAAATGGTACGCAAGTCAGAGTATGATCTCAATGGATTACTGCGGAGTTTGCATATTAGTGCCGATAGCGCTAATACAGTACTGCTTTGGTATGACAACGGTCAGCTGCAAAGTGTAGTGGAGTATTCACTTCGGAAAAATACGGATGGAGATGGCCCAATGTTTATAAATAGTTGGGAGCGCGATGGTGTCCAGAAAGTAAAAGATGGGAATGGACTCTGGAGTGAGAAGCAATGGGAGAAATCCGGAGAAATGTCGGTAGAAGAAGGGATGGTTGTGGAAGGTCGGAAGGATGGCAAATGGGTCTCTAAACTGGAAAGTGGAAAAATGAAGTATGAAGAACTTTACCAGAATGACAAGTTGCTGAAAGGGACTTCTTATGAAGACGGTATCGAGCGAACCTATGATCAGGAGATCATTCAGCCTTACTTTAAAAATGGAATTAATAACTACTATAAGTTTTTAGGTCAGAATATCCGGTATCCCATAGAGGCTTCCCGACGAAGAGTGGGCGGGCGTGCATATGTTTCTTTTGTCGTATGTGAAGATGGAAGTTTGTGCGATTATAAGGTTGAAAAGCGCGTTGGTTTTGGGATTGATGAAGAAGCGCTGAGGGTCGTAAAAAAGATGGATGGAATGTGGGAACCCGGGGTGATGCGGGGTAAAAAAGTGCGGGTAAAGTACAATCTCGCAATAAATTTTCAGTTGGAATAATTTTAGCATACCGTTTATCCAATCCCAAAGCCATTCAAAAGCGTTGGGATTTTTTTATACTATTTCATGGGAAAGTAAAACTTTAATTTGATAATATTATGATATCATTTTACTATCAAACTTAAAGCTATGAATGAAAAAGAATTACGTTCGATCTCAGGCTATGCGTTGCTAGCCATTGGGCTCATTTTGTTGTTTGGAGGCATTGTATATGTTATCGTTACTGGAGCTCCAATCTTGGGTGTTATCACATCTATTATAGGGTTTATTGTTTTAATCGGCCTTACGGTGATCAATCCCAATGAAGCGGTAGTCACCACATTCTTTGGAGACTATATGGGCAC
>CALGRQ010000078.1 GCA_937880795.1 uncultured Dyadobacter sp.
GGAATTTTAATTATGAGGTAATTAAAAATGCCAACCATACGATCAACATGATCAATTCAGTGGGTGACAACGTCAGTTCGGACCTAAAAAATAAGCGTTTGGGTGAAATGAAATTTCTGAGAGCCCTGGCATACTTTGAACTGCGCAGGTTTTTTAAAATGGTTCCGTATGTAGATGAAGCTGTGGAGGCTTCTCAGAACAATCCCAAAGTGAAAAATGATGCCGACGTTTATCCGATGATTGAAGCAGATTTAGAAGCCGCCATTTCACTGCTTCCCGAAGTGCAGGATAATGTTGGTAGGGCTAATAAATGGGCTGCAAAGGCATTGTTGGCAAAAACATATCTGTATCAAAGCAAGTTTGCTGAGGCTACTACGTTGCTCGCGGAAATCGTGGATGTGGGAAAGAATTCAAGAGGTATTAAATACAAGTTACTGGATAAGTTCAGCGATAATTTCAACATGTCAATGGAGAACAATAGCGAAACGGTATTTGCTATTCAACATTCTACGGATGATCCCGGAGGTAACAATGCGGACCCTGGTATGATTGGGAACCAACCGTATGGCTCGGCGGGAGTTATTACAGGCTGGGGCTTGTTTCAACCCTCCTTTTCATTGGTGAATTCTTTCCAAGTGGATGAGAACGGACTTCCCAAGTTGGACGGCTCGTATATGAACCAGGTTATACCGGGCACCAATGTAAAGGGAGCAAACGGGGTAAGTGACGTGGCAGATAAAACCATGGCGATTGATCCACGTTTGGACCATACCGTGGGAAGGCGCGGCGTTCCGTATTACGATTGGGGAATGTTAAAAGAGGATTGGGTTAGGGATGCATCGAATGGAGGATTTTTTCTACCCAAGAAGAATGTTTGGCGTAAAACGGATACCAATTTCCTTAATCTGCGCTCTGCGTTGAATACCAATCTTATACGTTTTGCTGATGTATTGCTTTGGTATGCCGAAGCTTTGGCCGAAACGGGTAAACATGTGGAATCGGCCGAATATGTGAACCTGGTGAGAGTAAGGGCCGCCAACGACAAGGTTATGCTGAACGGACAACCTGCCGCCAACTATAAGGTGAGTCCGTATCCCACCACTTATTTCAGTTCAAAGGAAAAAGCGTTAAAAGCCATTCGTTTTGAAAGAAAACTGGAATTAGGGATGGAAGGGACCCGCTTCTTTGATTTACAACGATGGGGATATGAAGTGGCTAAAACAGAGCTGGACTTCTACATTCTGAAAGAGAAAGAACATCTCAACAAGTTTGCCGCTGTGCCTTCCTTCGCGCAATATAAAATGCTATTTCCTATTCCGGAATCTCAAATTTTGAGGATGGGGAAAACCGAGGATGGTACTTCTTATCTCAAACAAAATGAGGGATATTAATGAAACGATCACAGATTTATCGGAATAAACCATGAAGCGAAGGTATGCCTTAAAACAAATCATGTTGGCCACCGGAGTGGTGGGTCTTTTCCCGGCATGTTATAAAAGTTTGAATCAGTCGTCGATTAAGCTTAAAAACTTGAATATCAGTACTGATGACGAAAAAACGTTGGCGGAGATTGTCGATACGATCATTCCTAAAACGGATACTCCGGGTGCAAAGGAGTTGAGTGTCGATTTGTTTGTGCTCAAAATGGTCGATGATTGCTATCCACCAGAGGAGCAAAAAGCTTTTGTAAACGGACTTCAGCAGTTACCCTCGTTGGCAAAAAAACTGACAGGTCAGTCATTTGACAAGAGTGGCACTTCTGAGCGACAGAATATTTTAAAGCGTTTGTCGGAATCAGATGCAGAGAGCGACTTGGCTAAGTTCTATAAGATGGTTCGGCATAGGACCATCCAGGGCTATATGAATTCGGAGCATGTGATGTCTAAATTGGTTATTTACGAAATGGTGCCGGGAAGATATAATGGTTACTTCCCGGTTGCTACAACATAAGTTTTTCAAATGGCAAATCTTAATATCGACAGTATCAAACAGCATACCTATGATGCCATCGTGATTGGATCGGGTATTAGCGGAGGTTGGGCAGCCAAGGAATTGACCGAGCATGGCTTAAAGACCCTTGTGCTTGAAAGGGGGAAAGACGTCAGGCACGTGACGGATTATCCTACGGCTCAACTATATCCATATCAGGTGGAACATCGTGGTGAATTACCCTATGAACTTCGAAAAGATAACCCGATTATTACCAGGTGTAGCGGTTTTCGTGAGGAAACCCAACATTTTTTCGTGAAGGATGCAGAACACCCCTACGTACAGGACAAGGAGTTTGACTGGATCCGAGGATACCAGGTTGGCGGAAAGTCCTTAATGTGGGCGCGGCAAACGCAACGATGGAGCCAGCTCGATTTTGAGGGACCTGCCCGGGACGGCTATGCTGTAGACTGGCCTATACGGTACAAGGATATTGCGCCGTGGTATAGCCATGTGGAGAAATTCGCAGGAATTTCCGGAAATCGGGATGGGCTTGAACAACTGCCGGACGGTGAGTTTTTACCCGCTTTCCCCTTAAACGCCGTGGAGGATTACTTTAAAAAGCAAGTTTTGAAGTCCTATAAAGACCGCCACATCATCAGTGCACGATCGGCCAATCTGTCAAAGCCGCAACCCATTCATTTGGAACAAGGCAGAGGACAATGTCAGAACCGCACCTTATGCAGCAGAGGCTGTCCGTTGGGAGGATATTTCAGTAGTAATGCCTCTACAATTCCTTGGGCTGCCAAGACCGGAAACTTAACCCTACGCCCGTTTTCTGTGGTTAGTTCGGTGATTTACGATGAAAATGCGAAAAAGAGTACAGGCGTGGTGGTAATTGATACCAATACAAAAGAAGAAATCCGGTATTACGCCCAGGTAATTGTGGTAGCTGCGGGAGCTTTGAATAGCAATTTGTTACTCTTGAATTCGACATCGAATCGTTTTCCCAATGGCCTTGGCAATGATAATGGGCTGATGGGTAAATACATTGCCTTCCATAACTACAATGCGACCATCAGTGCTGAATATGACGGCCTGCTGCAATATAAAACGGATGGACGAAAT
>CALGRQ010000079.1 GCA_937880795.1 uncultured Dyadobacter sp.
TCTTGCCTTGCCGTAGCGGCATCAGGAGAAGTGTATGTGGGTATTGATATGATGGGCTCCCTGGGAAAAGAAATGGACAAGGGAAGTATTGTAAGATTGGTCGACAGCAATAATGATGGAAAAGTAGATAAGCATACCACTTTTGCCAAGGTCGACAATCCAAGAGGAATCATAGCGAATCGCGATCAGGTTTTTGTATTGCATACAACGTTTAATAAGGAAACCGGTATCGCCAGCGGAATGGACCTGGTTGTTTTTGAAGATAAAGATGGCGACGGTGTTGCTGATGGTCCTTCTAAACCCTTAATTCAAAACATCAGTTCCCCTAAATTTATTCAGTCTCGCGGTACCGACCATGCCACTAACGGGATCCGTATGGGTATTGATGGTTGGATATATATTGCCGTTGGTGACTTCGGTTTCCATGGCGCCACCGACCGCTCAGGTAAGAAAATGACTATGCTCGGTGGTGGTGTAGTTCGGGTAAGGCCTGACGGCACCGAAATGGAGGTATATACCCATGGTATGCGCAATATTTACGATGTGGCGATTGATCCCTATATGAATATTTTCACCCGGGGTAATACCAACGATGGTGGCGGTTGGAACATTCGTTTCAGCAATCAGATCCAATCCGGTGAATACGGATATCCTGTATTGTTCAAGAATTTCACAGAAGAGATCATTCCAGCTATGGTAGATCTTGGAGGTGGTTCCGGTACAGGTGCGTTATTTATGGACGACCAAACCTGGCCAACCAAATACAACAACGTACCGATGATGGCCGATTGGGGAAGAAATCAGTTGTACATTCACCGTATAACGCCGGATGGACCGAGCTTTACACAAAAAGAAGAGGATTTTATAAAACTATCCCAAATCACCGATATTGATGTTGACGCATCTGGACGTGCATATCTATCTGCGTGGGATGGTGCCGGCTATTCGGGGAGTTCAGCCAAAGGTTTCGTGGTTCGTGCGGTCCCTCAAAACTGGACCTATAAAGCGCTTCCCGATCTTAAAAAAGCTTCTGTTAAGCAACTGGTGCAAATTTTGAAAAGCGGCAGCGGAGTTGCACGTTTAGCAGCGCAACAGGAATTATTGGTTCGTCCTACGAAAAAGACAGCCGATGCGGTTCTGAAAGTGGCCAATGATGCCAAGCTTCCACTGTACGCACGTGCAGCAGGTATCTTCACTTATGCGCAAATAGCCAAGGAAAGTGGAAATGCGAATTTGGTAAAATTGGCTGGTGACGCTTCGGTACGTGAATTTGCCCTAAGAATGCTTGCCGACCGCAAAGATTTCTCTAAAAACGTTTCTACGGAGCCTTTCCTAAAAGCTTTGAAAGACGCGTCTCCCCGCGTACGTGTAGCGGCTATGGTCGCATTAGGACGACTAGGCCATAAGGAATCAGCCGAATCACTTTTAGCAACCAAAGTGCCTGCCTCGTTTGTAGCTCCCGCCAAAGGAACAGAAGGCCCACACGCAACGCCAAATCAGGCCATTATAGAGCCTCATATTGCCGTGCGAGCCTTGGTAAATTTGAATGCGGTAGATGCTTGTGTGAAGGCAATTGGCACAGAAAATTCTACGCTAGCCCTGTGGGCCCTCCGCTATATGCATGATCCAAAAGCAGTAGACGGTTTAATAGCTGCGTATGGAAAAGCGACCACGCCTAAATTGAAAACGGAAATACTATCGACTCTATCTCGCTTATACAAAAAAGAGGCTGAATATGATGGTTCGTGGTGGTGGAGTACCCGCCCTGATACCCATGGCCCTTACTACAAAGCCATTACCTGGGAATCATCGCCTGCCATTAAGTCGGTACTCATGCAAGAATGGACAAAAGCTGATGCCGCAGGTAAACAGTTTTTTGCTGATCTGAATGCCAAACACCGGATGGACATTACCGAGTTTGGTGGGGATGAAGTGGCTGTTGCCAAGGAAGAAGTAAAGGTGGACCTTGAAAAAATCCGAAATAAAAAAGGACAAGTGGGCGAATCTTCCATTGAAGATGTGATGCTTGCAATGGCCAAAATACCGGGTGATGCTGCAAAAGGCAAAGAATTGTTTACACAACAAGGCTGCAACGCTTGCCACAGTATCAGTAAAGGAGAAACCATGAAGGGACCATTTATGGGGCAGATTGGCTCCATTATGAATCGTGAACAAATAGCTGAATCGATCCTGAAACCGAACGCGTCTATATCCCAAGGTTTTGCTTCTGTAATGATCACAACAAAAGGTGACAAGAGCTATATGGGGTTTGTGACTCAGGAATCTGCCGACAAGTTGGTGTTGAGAGATATCGCAGGACAAGTTTCCACGATCAAAGTGAAAGACATTATTTCGCGTAGCGAACTGGAAACTTCAATGATGCCTCCTGGCTTGGCCAATTCTTTATCATACGAAGAACTTGCCTCGTTGATTACATTCTTGTTCGAACAGAAGAAGTAATTTAAGATAAGATGTATGAAAACGACGGGTTGAATTGATTTCAGCTCGTCGTTTTTTGTATATGCGTATCAATATTCAACCCATTCAGGGTTGGTTCATTTCTTTTGACGTACACCGGGTTTCATCCGGAGGTATTCGTATTTAAGTCCTTCGGACTTACGATTTGTAAAGTAATTTTGCGATCTTAATGGATATATAGGAAAGATTTACAAAACCTCGAAGGGGTTTAACTTGAATAACCACGGGTGAAACCCGAGGAGGAAGGCTCCACCTGATATATACAACCCGAAAAGGGTTGAACTGTATATCCAATTGTCAGGTCGGAATACCCCTTAACCATCAAATTCATAGGTATATTCACATCACACCTACCCCTCATTGTCAAACGGATGCAGGTTCTTTTGAAAAAATATTTCAAAAACTATCATTAGTTTTTCGGTTTGGCTGTTTCTTTATAGTTGCATCGTATAACAAAAGTTTTCCATGAAAAGTATTTCATTTTGTATCCTGGCACTTAGTGCTTCTCTTTTCGCTTGCTCATCAGCCGATAGTAAAAAAAGCGCTGACGAGGCTAAAGAAATTTCATCACCTGTTCAATCCGATATTGATCAGCACCGCATTGTATACAAAGGAGAGTCCGGACCCGGTGTCGGTAAAAACATCGTATTTCTGGCTTCGGATCATGAGTATCGCAGTGAAGAGTCACTCCCGGCTCTTGCCCGAATTTTAGCCAAGCATCATGGTTTCACTTGCACCGTCGTTTTTGGACTGGATTCTACCGGCCACATACTTCCGGGAAGTTCCAATGTAAAGGGCTTGGACGTACTCGATAAAGCGGACCTATTCGTCATATTTGCGCGTTTCTTAAACATTCCGGACGGGGAAATGCAACATATAGACAGCTATCTTAAAAGCGGAAAGCCCGTAGTAGGTTTAAGGACTGCCACACACGCATTCAGCAATAAAGACAATGCAAAATGGGGCCATTATAGCTGGGATTACAAGGGCGATCAAAAAGCATGGACAGACGGCTTTGGCGAGGCTGTATTGGGCGAAACATGGGTATCGCATTATGGAACAAACCACAAACAATCTTCCAAATTTGTCATAGAACCCGATCAAATTCAGCATCCAATCATGCGAGGCGTAAAGGATATGGCTGTACAGTCGGGCGCGTATACCACTTACCCGAAGGGAACCGTGCTGGCTAAGGGTCAAGTTTTAAATGGAATGACACCTGAGTCTGCACCAGATAAAACAAAGGAGCTACTTCCGGTGGCGTGGATTAGAGATTACTCGATAGATTCAGGAAAAACCGGACGGGTATTTACGACCACACATGGTGCTTCTGAGGATTTGCTTAATGAAGGATTCAGAAGAATGATGGTCAATAGTGCATTTTGGGCACTTGGCATGGAAGCAGATATTAAGCCCGACAATAATATTGAATTGGTTGGACCGTATAAACCCACAACGTTCAATTTTGATGGATACAAAGTAAATGTTAAACCTTCTGATTTAGCCAGTTTTGACTCGCTAATCATGCCTGGGGAAGTATTTAAAAAGAAGTAAGAACGTAAGCTTATAATAGCCGTATTGTATGAATAATATTTCTGCAATACGGCTATTTTTTGTTCCAACCACTGAGAATCAAATACACCTAGTATAAACCCAGTCGGCAGGGGCTTACCATGCTACTTTCAAATGTAGTCACTTAGAGATTGGTATAATATTTGCCTTGTCTGGTTATGAGTCAACAATGCCTATTTCTTAAGAAAACCAGTATTGGCAACAATTACCTTTAAGTACTATCAGGATTTATTTTTTTAACACAGTTTATGAGTTACGTTGGCGAAGAATGGTCGTTTGAAGCGGGCCAAAACGAGTTGTTTTTAGATTTTGTTCGAAAATATACCAGACATGGAATGCTATCTCTGGCAAAAAATAATACATACTCCTTTAACGGCGATTCCCTCTTCTTCTCCATATACGATAAGTCTAATCCAACGGTCGGCGCACTTACCCCGGAGGCAAACAAGGTAATGTATGCTGCTGAACAAGAAGCAAAAGCGTCATTAAGTAGTTATAAACCAATATACTATCGGCACATTACCCTGCCCAGTCCAAACGGTCAAAGCCTGCACTATACGGCAACCGCACTGCTAAATACAGCCAAAAGTACCAGGGAAATCATTTGGGGAATGACACTGGTGCAAGATGAGGTATTACCTCCGCAAGATCCACAATTACCAGAAACACCACGAGCCCTGTCAACTCCTGTATTAACCGCTAATAGCAAGGATATAGTTTGTAAA
>CALGRQ010000080.1 GCA_937880795.1 uncultured Dyadobacter sp.
GTTCCTGTTTTCGTCTATAACCGAAGAGACTGTACCGCTGTATTTACCGTCCCCGATACGATATACCTCAGAAGCAAAAATTTGGTTTCTCTGGCTAAAAACGAAACGTTAAAGCCCGAAACGACACTGGCTACCTTGAGCAGCGATTTTAACTTTTCCATGTTGTTGGGCTATATAGGCTTGGCCATAGCCGTTGTAGGCGCCATTAACTGGGTATTTGGTAAGGATATTAACAAACAATGGAGACTCATCAAACTACAACGGCGCCATTTGGAATACCTTCGTTCATTTAACCGACTTTTGAGAAACGCACGGGAAAAAAACAATATCAAGGACGCCGAAAGCGCAATCATTGTTTGGAAAAATTATCTCGAACGCCTCGAAAGAAAACCGTTTGCCACCTACACAACGCGCGAAATCATGGACAACATGCCCGACGATTCACTGGCAGAAGCACTGAAAAATATGGACGGGATTATATATGGTCAAGTAAAGTCGAACAACATGCATGTGTTTCTTGAAGAATTAAAAACAGGTGCAACCAAGTTGTATAGAGCCAAAAGACGTCAAATTTTAGATAACCCCATACCTTAAATTATTATGGAACAATGGTTCTCGCTGAAATGGTTTGGGTATAACATCATTAAGTCCTACGAATGGGTACATCCGTATTTTTTGTACGCGATACCATTTGTACCCGTGCTATTCTGGTTGCGCACTTTTTTTCACAGAAAACATAAGCAAAAGCTAACCATTACGTACAGTGCGCCAGGGGACGGAAAAGATTGGCTTACCCTACTGCGATATATACAACCCATTTGCGTTGGCCTGGCACTATGCCTCATACTGGTGGCTTTGGCCCGTCCGCAAGTCATTTCAGAGCGAACCGACCGGTATTCTGAGGGTATAGACATTATGCTTTTGATGGATATATCCGACTCCATGATGGAAAAAGATCTTAGCCCAAATCGCTTGGAGGCAGCCAAAAAAGTGGCTCGACAGTTTATAAAAGGTCGTCTACATGATCGGATCGGGATTATCATTTTTGCGGGAGAGGCCGTTTCTCTTTGTCCATTAACAACAGATTACGAACTTCTGTATGGTTTTTTAGATGAAATAAAGCCTGAAATGATCCCTACCGCGGGTACTGCAATTGGCAGCGCACTTGCTGTGGCTGTCAATCGTATGCGCGAAACGGAGGGCACTAGTAAGGTCGCAATCCTGATCAGCGATGGTGATAATACCTCCGGAAATCTCGATCCTTCAACAGCCACTCAGCTAGCAAAAGCCTTCGGTGTTAAGGTCTATACCATTTCGGTAGGTCAGGTAAAACGAGCCAGTAATGCGGATAGCCTGAAAGTTTCTGACGCAGCAGTAGATGAAAATGAGTTACAAAACATTGCGAAACGAGGAAATGGGACCTATTATAGAGCAACAGATAACCGTTCGCTCAGTGAAGTATTTAAACAAATCAACCAGATCGAAAAAGTAAAATCCATGAATGTTGTCTCCCGGGATGTGAGTGATTTTTACCGGGTTTACCTATACTGGGCTGTATTGTTATTGTTAATTGCCATGGCCACTAAAAGCACATTCATGGCAAATATTCTTGAAGACTAATGTTAAAATCATATTACAATAAAGAGGCCATTGAAGCTGGACTGGATGAAGTAGGACGTGGTTGCCTAGCAGGGCCAGTGGTGGCGGCGGCAGTTATTTTACCGCACGACTATACGCACGAATTCCTCAACGACTCCAAGCAGCTCTCAAAAATGCAAAGAGATTTGTTAGAGAACGAAATTAAGCGTGAAGCCATTGCTTGGGCAGTGGCGGAGGTAGATAACTTTGAGATTGACAAGATAAACATACTTAAAGCAAGCTTTTTAGCCATGCACCGGGCTGTGGATGCTTTACAAACAAAACCGGAACATCTACTGGTAGACGGCAACAGATTCACGCCTTATCCAATGATACCACATACTTGTATCATCAAAGGAGACAGTCATTACCTTTCCATTGCAGCAGCATCGGTACTTGCTAAAAATTACCGCGACGAACTCATGACAGAACTCGGTCGGTTATTCCCTTACTATGGATGGGCCAACAACGTGGGTTACCCAACCATCCACCACCGTAACGCAATTCGCGAACATGGTCCTTGCAGCCATCACCGCATGAGCTTTAAGCTGTTGAAAGATTAAATCTTAGGTTTTTTATAGAGGGGCACCGTACTGCACGGTTCACCAAACATGAGGCTTTGTACCACAGGTTTTAAAAGTGTGGAAATATCCATATAGGCAGATATCGGCACAGGGAATTTACTACATCCTTTAACAACCACCCGTTTCCCCCGATACTCCTCCGGGTCAATTAACTGTATAGCTTCTGCAAAAAGTTTGCTCTCTAACGCAAGCATATCGCCAAAAACGACTGCATTTGCATGGGATTCAAGGTGTATTGCCAGAAGCATATAGGCCCATGTAGGAACGATAGCGTCTTCTGAACAAATTACAGAAACATTTTTTCCCTGATAGGCACTCCAGTCGTGCGCTTTCAAAAACTCACGAAAGTCTTTCTCACGCAGTATCATCCCCTGAAAAAGATTGTCCTTAATATCGTAAGTTACTCTTTCGCCTGGATGATATAATTCCTCCAAATCCAAGGATACAATCCCACTGGTAGCTACTCTATTTACAATTTCTTGCGTTTCCATGTTCATATACTTTTACGTAGAACAGCAAAACCAATGGCTTCGTTTATCTAATGGATATAAAAATATCATTTAAGAAACAATTGACGCAGATTTACGGGAAGGAGGCGTCATAAAATCCTTGAGATAATAGGGCTCAAAACTGGCCACATCTTCAAATATTTGGCTTACAAATGCTTTCTTCGCCAAATCTCCAACGGTACGTGCCGAAGGACGAATCTCTGCTTTTAAGAAAATAGCATGGGCATTAGCTCCCAGCAAATTCTTACATTTTGCAGCACCATCACCAAAGAAAACCACTTTATGATGATTCAATACAGATTCAAATGATCCTTCATTCATGATCACGGCCTCAGTTGAACTCACCGTTTCACCGGAAGCATTAAAAACTGAAGCATATACTTCCATTCTTCGGGCATCAATCATAGGGCAAAACAGGGTCTTCTCATCAAAATAAGGAATTACCTGCCAAGCCATGGCTTCAAGCGTATTAATTGCTATAAACGGCTTATTTAAGGCATAGCACAATCCTTTCGCAGTTGATACACCCACACGAAGTCCGGTATATGAACCTGGCCCCTTGGCTACTGCAATGGCATCCAAATCAGACAGTTGTGCGCCTACATTTTGAACGGCATCCTGCATCAACGTGGTTAACATGGCTGATGACGACTTGTCTGTAAACAAATCTCCGCCAGACAATAAAACGCCATCCCTGTGAACAGCTACGGAACATCCTCTGATCGAGGTATCAATACTTAGTATAAGCATATGCATTTTAGAAAAATAAACTCCAGACAGCTCCGGCTAGTTTTTCTTTCCTTTCAAAATTTCATTGTAACGATTCGTATCCTTTAAAAGCGTTAGAGCTTCTTTTACAACTTTATCCTCAGCAAACGAAGCTTCACGCATGCCTTTTTCAAGATAATAATGTTTAATAATTTCCGACTCCAGGATTCTCTTGATTTCCGTCTTCCCTATCTGCAGGTCATTATCCTTGCTGTGTGAGAGCTTCGACCTCAACGCTTTGAGCTGATCACTGATTACATCTATCGACTTCTCCTTTTTTGCAGAAGCCTCCAGATCATTCAAATCGCGCTCCACCTGCGTGGTATAATCATATTCCTTGTCAGATAGCCATTTGGCAAAGGCATTGTACTCGGCGTCGGTCAAATGAAATTCCTTTGCAGGTTTTATAGTAGGATGTTCAAAGCGATATTTTACCGCATAGTCAAAAAACAAACGATTTCTCCCCAGTGCCGTAGCCAAGGGCGAAAACGATTCTTTCTCCAATACAATGTCGGGCAAGATTCCCCCTCCATCATATACCGGCCGACCATTGCGGGTTTTAAACGCCGTCATGAGTGAATCTGGCACTTTACCAACACTGCCATCGTCGTTGCGGTGGCTATAATCAATGGCTTGTATGCATCTGCCACTGGGTATATAATACTTGGCAGTGGTAATTTTCATTTTCGTGTTAAACGACAGATCTCTTGTCGTTTGCACCAACCCCTTACCATAAGTTCTCTGCCCAATAAGAACCCCTCTATCGTAATCCTGCATCACACCTGCAACAATTTCAGCAGCAGACGCACTACGGTTATTCGTCAAAACCACGAGGGGAATTTCTATATCCAGCGCAGGATTCTCAGCAACGTATGTTTTATTCCATTCTGTTACCTTTCCCTTGGTCGACACCACTTCCTGTCCGGTTGTAATAAAGATATTGGAGATATCGATCGCCATGTTCAGCAAACCACCAGGATTATCCCGTAGGTCAAGCACCAGCGATTTCATTCCTTTACCCTTCAACTCCTGAAAAGCATTGCGCACTTCACGTGACGCGTTTGCCGTAAAATCTTTTAGGTCGATATATCCAACCCCATCACCAATCATACCATAGTAAGGAACGTTTGTAACCTTTACAATATCCCTGTTCAGAGTAATTTCCAGAGGTTTTACAAGGCCATATCGCTTAATAGAAAGCGTGACGCTCGTTTGCGTCTGGCCTTTCAATAATTTGCCAGTATCAAAGTCTTCACGGGTCGACAAGTCCACACCATTAATCTTCACAATTTCATCTCCCAATTGAAGACCAGCCTTCTGAGCTGGAGTGTCTTCATATACCATCATCACCAAATGCTTTCCATCAGACGAGTTTACCATGGCCCCAATTCCATTGTACTTACCGGTTGTCATAGTCATGTAATCCTCTATATCGTCTTCGGCGTAATAGACCGTATACGGATCCAACGTCCGCAACATATTGTCTATACTTGATTTGATGAGCTGATTGGGATTAATTTCATCCACATAATAAGCATTTAGCTCCTTGAAAAGCGTGGCATATATGTCCAAATTTCGCGCTATTTCAAATAAACGGTCATCCTGGCGAAAGGAAACAAACGCCAATCCAGCCACAACCGGAACGGTTAAGGCAATGGAGCGAAAATACTTTTTCATCGATTTCAGGAATTATCGGTTGGCAACTTCAAAGGCGCTTGCGGCAATTTTCCCATTCTTTTCAGGATTTGCTTCATAGCTGGCTCAATAACGTCGTAAGATGTTATTTCTTTTGCAAGATACAAAAAAGCGATGTACGATGGGCGCACCTCCGGAGATGAAGTAAACAGGGATTCTTTATTGAGACGATAGGCTTCTCGACAGCGGCGTCGGATCAGATTTCTATCCACAGCTTTCTTAAACTGTTTCTTGGAGATAGAAAATAAAACCTGGGGAAGGCTTGGAGCATTTTTGTGCTCGTAAATATAAAGCACACGGAAAGGATAAAGGTAGAAGGTCTGAACCTCAGCACTACCTCTTTTAAAAAGCTTTCCGATTAAACGAGGATCACAAAGACGCTCATTTTTTCCAAATTTTTGTTTCAAGTTCTAGCAGAAAAAAATCGTCTGATATATGGAATCGATTCCCACATATCAGACGGGTAAGATTGGAGTTCCAAACAGGCGTGTTCATCAGTATAAACTGAAGAAAGCACCCTCCTACTCAAACTTTAAAACCTCAACTATTGCTTATGACGTTTTTCGTCAGAAACAGTTAGTTTCCAACGGCCTTTTTTACGACGACCGGCAACAACCTTGCGTCCGTTTGCCGTAGACATTCTTTCACGGAATCCGTGCTTATTTCTCCTCTTGCGATTCGATGGTTGAAAGGTACGTTTCATCTCATTATCAAATTATTGCGCTATAAAATCTCTTCTACCCGTAATTTTGGCTTGCAAAGGTAGATATTTTTTTCAACTATGTCAACAATTACAAACTTTATTAAATTGATATACAACTAAAGTCTGATCTTAAATTTTCAAAAATAGCTTCTGCGAAGAAGAAATATGCCTCCAATACGCGTTTAAAACATCAAAACGTGTTTTGCAGGTCAAACAAAATCTTGCTATATACCTTATACTTTTCTCAAAAAAAATAAAAACATACTACTGTAAAAACAAAAAGACGGCCACAATTAGCCGTCTTCACAAGAATATATTCTCTACTAAAAGAATCTTTGGCGATCGTTACCCGTTATATCTAAAGTCTGAAACTGATTGATACTTTGGTCTACAACTCCAAATCAATCCACATGCGCTGTGCCATTTTCTCGACCATTCCTACAACCCCCTGAATTGCGCCAAAAATAATGCAAAGCGGAAGTATAATTGGCAAGAAAATCATCCACTGTAAAGCCATTGTCGCATTGAACTTTTTTAGAATTGGTGCTTTCATAATCGTGGGTTAGTATATAATCGCATAAATAAGATATCAATACTGTAATATTACCAAAAAACTAACGAATACTGCAAATTTATTGTATAAAATTTCAACATATAATATAAGTTTTTCGATGGCACATTATAGAATTGATCGCACAGCCTTTCTGCGGGGCTTCAAAAATCCGCAGCTCTAAGAAAAAATTTGTTAATTTGTTATAAACAAGCAAAACTTTGAATACCTATGACGTCCTCTGACATCATTCAATTATTACCAGATTCCATTGCCAATCAAATTGCTGCCGGGGAGGTTGTTCAGCGCCCTGCATCAGTGGTAAAAGAGCTACTGGAAAATGCTATTGATGCCGGAGCGACCCAAATTCAGGTTATACTTCGTGAAGCCGGTCGAACGCTCATTCAAATCATAGACAATGGCTCCGGTATGTCGGAAACCGATGCCCGCTTGTGTTTCGAACGTCACGCCACCTCCAAGATTCGTAAATCGGAAGATCTTTTTTCTATTCGAACGATGGGATTCCGTGGTGAAGCCCTCGCTTTGAAGTAAGAAGTAAGATAAAAAGTGAGATGTAAGAAGTGAGATGTGAGCT
>CALGRQ010000081.1 GCA_937880795.1 uncultured Dyadobacter sp.
CAAACCTATTTTTTATCAATGAGCAAAAGTATTTCGCGTCATCAGACGGTTCGTTTATAGATCAGGATATTCATAGAATATGGCCAACTTTTACAGTAACAGTTATTGACAAAGCAGCAGGGAAGTTCAAAACCCGTGATGCGATCAGTTCTCCAATGGGAATGGGATTTGAATATCTGGATGGTCTGGCTTCGGAAAAAATAGCAGGACCAAACGGGTTGGTAGGATACCGGAATTCATACGATATGGTGGAGGATGCGATTACAGCTGCCAAGCAAGCCAAGGAAAAAATGACTGCGAAGTCTGTGTTGGCCGGCAAGTATGATCTTGTCCTGGATCCCAATCACCTGGGGCTAACGATACATGAGTCGGTTGGTCACCCCACAGAGCTTGACCGAGTATTGGGTTATGAAGCCAATTATGCTGGAACAAGCTTCGCAACGCTTGACAAGTGGAAAACCAAAAATTTCCAATACGGTAGCAAACTGGTTAATATTGTTGCCGATAAAACGCAAGCACATACATTAGGTGCGGTGGGTTATGACGATGAGGGCGTTCCTTGTAAAGAATGGGATATCATTAAAGATGGTGTTTTGGTGAATTATCAGGCCACCCGCGACCAGGTGGGCATATTGGGTGAAAAGGAATCACACGGATGTTGCTATGCGGATAACTGGGATTCGGTTCAGTTTCAGCGTATGCCAAATATATCTTTAAAACCTGGCACCGAGAAACGGAGCGTGATGGATATGATTAAAGGTGTTGAGAAAGGTATATATATCATCGGTCGTGGCTCATATTCTATAGATCAGCAACGCTATAACTTCCAGTTTGGGGGCCAGGTGTTCTATGAAATCAAAAACGGTCAGATTGCCGGTATGCTTGAAGATGTTGCGTATCAGTCCAACACGCAGGAGTTTTGGAACTCATGCACTCAGATTTGCGATAAAGACGACTACCGTACTTTCGGTTCATTCTTTGATGGTAAGGGACAACCATCGCAGGTAAGTGCGGTTTCGCATGGTAGTGCTACCACACGTTTCGACGGTGTGAACGTAATCAATACCGGAAGAAAAATTTGATTGTATATCGTAACAAAAACACGTGTAAAAACTCAAACGCATTCAATTACCACCCATGGCAATTTTAACGAAGGAAGAATCTAAAAAAATTATAGATAAGGTGTTGGCTTATTCAAAAGCTGACGAAATGAGTGTGGCACTTTCGGGCTCCCGCACCGGCAATATTCGATATGCCCGCAACTCGGTATCAACCAGCGGAGAAACAACCAATTTGTCTTTGGCTGTTACAGCGGTGTTTGGTAAAAAATCCGGTACAGCAACCATCAATGAATTTGATGATGCGTCACTTGAAAAAACAGTTCGCAGAGCAGAGGAAATCGCGAAATTGGCACCTGAGAATCCGGAATATGTACCCATGTTAGGTCCTCAGAAATATTTGGAAATTAATTCCTATGCCGATAGTACTGCAAAAATAACACCGGATTATAGGGCCCAGGCTGCCTTTGATAGCATTGATCCTTGCGTGAAGAAAAATCTTACTGCCGCCGGATATCTTGAAGACAGTATGGGCTTTACAGCAATAGGCAACAGTAAAGGTTTGTTTGGTTACAATAAATCTACATCCATTGATTTTTCTATCACGGTTCGTACTGCCGATGGTAAAGGTTCGGGATATGCCAGCCGGGATTTTAACGATGCATCTAAATTAAGTGCAAAATCAGCTACCGAGGTGGCGATGCAAAAGGCGATGGCTTCGGTGGAGGCAAAAGCCCTTGAGCCGGGGAAATATACCGTTATCCTGGAACCCACCGCAGCGGTAGACTTGCTTCAAAATATGATGGGAAGCATGGATGCGCGTAGCGCGGAAGAAGGAAGAAGTTTTCTGGGGAAAAAAGGTGGAGGAACACGTTTGGGTGAAAAATTATTCGACGAACGTGTAACAATCTATTCCGATCCTCAAAATGCAGAAATTCCAGGATCTCCCTTTGGCGGTGGTGGTGGTCGCTTTGGCGGCGGTGGTAGCGATGGACGTCCGCAGGAAAAAGTGGTTTGGATCGAAAAAGGGGTTGTGAAAAACATGTATTACTCTCGCTTCTGGGCTGAGAAGAAGGGTGTGAAGGCTATTGCGCCACCATC
>CALGRQ010000082.1 GCA_937880795.1 uncultured Dyadobacter sp.
TGGCGAAATTATTTCAAAACGTATATAGAACAAATATCATATTTTTTCAATTTTCCATTTAAAAAACGACCTCAAAAATATACACAAAATTAGATTCTCATTCGTGATCTATTCCACCCAACACGTCAAATAATTTCATCATACAAACATCTAATGTTCTCATTTAAAGGATTTATAAATTGAATGAGGGAAGACGGATATGAACACTGTCCGATAGGACTACGAATGAAATTCGACAATTTCAAAAAGAATATATTATGTATATACGTCTCAATGAGGATATTTTTGTTTTTCTCGAACCGCAAAAGAGTCTAACTTGCGGGATAACCATTTTATGATTCCCGAATATTCGCCTATTGGAAGGTAAGCTCAACCTAACCTTTCGGCTCCTAGTTTAGTGCGATTCAACCTTGATTATGTCGAATACAATCCCCTAGAAAGATAGAGTAATCATATAGATAATATTTTATACTACAATATTATACTCAATTAATACAATAGAATACTCCAATCTAATTTTAGTGATTGATCCATGAGCTTATTTGCTCTCTATTTCGATGTTATGTCGAATTTTGGCAATGAATAGTCTTTGTTTAATATCATTCAGACCAGAATTCCAGTAGCCAATATTTTGTATTTTATATAGAATTATTAAAATAATTGCGCATGGGTAGGTTGTAACAGCAGTTCATGCCATAAGTCTATTTGAGGAGAATACTTTACACCATTCATCAGTAAATGCGTCTGAGTAGCATCCATTGGTACTGATTACTAGGCGATTCACAAAAAAAGCCTCTCGATCGAGAGGCTTAAAAGAATATGATTAGTAAAAGTATCCTTGATTAGAATATCCACATAGGATACCAGCTACGTGTACCGCACGAACGCCCATCTTATCTGGGGTATTATCGGGTCAATTGAAGATCAGCTATGCTTTTGATTCGATTTCTTTCCAGGAAAGCATCAATGGTTTCGAAATGCTCAATTACGCGCTTATCCTTGAACTCAAAAACTTTCTGAGACAATCCTTGTAAGAAGTCACGGTCGTGAGAAACCAGCACCAGAGTACCATCAAAATTTCTAAGTGCTTCTTTTAAGACATCCTTAGATTTTAAGTCGAGGTGGTTCGTAGGTTCATCCAGAATCAACAAGTTTACCGGTTCTAGTAACAACTTCACCATGGCCAAACGTGTTTTCTCTCCTCCCGACAAAACACTCACCTTTTTGTCGATATCCTCCCCCTGGAACATGAAAGCACCCAGGATGTTTTTAATTTGAGTTCTTACGTCACCTTCCGCTACCTCATCTACGGTCTGGAAAATGGTCAAATTAGGGTCTAACAACGCTGCCTGATTCTGAGCGAAATACCCCACCTTCACGTTATGTCCCAACTGGCAAGTACCTTCTACATCAATCTGCCCCATAATGGCCTTAATCATTGTCGACTTTCCTTCACCATTCCGACCTACAAAGGATACCTTTTCTCCTCTTGAAATAGTCATGCTGGCGTTTTTGAACACCACTTGGTCACCATATGACTTCGAAACATCCTTCACTGTAACCGGATAATCACCCGATCGTGGAGATGGTGGAAAACGAAGTTTCAGCGATGAATTATCAATTTCGTCAATTTCAATAATTTCCAACTTCTCCAACATACGTTCACGGGAAGAAACCTGATTGGTTTTAGAGTATGTTCCGCGAAAGCGCTCAATGAATTGCATATTGTCCGCAATCATTTTTTGCTGCTCCTGATATGCCTTAAGTTGATGCGCCCTACGTTCCTCGCGCAACACCAAATAATGTGAATAGTTAGCTTTGTAATCATATATCCGTCCCATGGTAACCTCAATGGTACGGTTGGTAATGTTATCGATAAACGCACGGTCGTGGGAGATTACCATCACCGCGTTGGCTTTATTAACCAAAAAGTCCTCTAACCAGATGACCGACTCAATATCAATGTGGTTGGTTGGCTCATCCAGGAGAATTAAATCCGGTTTTTGAAGCAAAATTTTAGCAAGTTCAATTCGCATACGCCATCCACCACTGAATTCCTTGGTTTGCCTATGAAAATCTTCCGGTCTAAAACCTAGTCCCTTCAAAGCTTTCTCAACCTCCGCATCGTAATTAACTTCTTCGAGTTGATAGTACTTCTCACCAAGTTCAGTGACCTGCTCAATAATTGCCATATACTCATCGCTCTCGTAATCTGTACGCGTCTCGAGTGCGTGATTCAACTTATCCATTTCCGCACGCATCTCAAACACATGCTTAAAGGCCTTAGCAGCTTCTTCAAAAACAGTACAGTTATCCTCCGTCAGCAAATGTTGGGGCAAATAAGCGATAACCGCATCCTTGGGTGCACGCACGTGACCACGATTGGCCTTTTGCTCACCCGCAATAATTTTCATCATTGTGGATTTTCCCGCACCATTCTTACCCATCAGGGCAATTTTATCCGTTGGATTAATAACGAAGGAAACTTCGCTAAAAAGCACAGAACCGCTGAATTCAACGGCTAAATTTTCTACTGTAATCATCTTCTCAATTTTTGAAGCCGCAAAGCTACGATTATAGCAGAGAAAGAAACGAAAAATTTATATGTATTTAGGGCATCATAAAAACTAGTCAGCACAAGTGTAAGACAACAAGATTTCAAAATTACCCAGCTCCATTTACGACATATTATTGTATAAACAATCCCTAAAAGCGTCTATTAAAAATAATTAAAACCCGCTCAGTTATTATAATAAAGCACTTATATACAATATATTACAAAGAACCTCTAAATGTTAGATAACATCGTACCTAAATAGATTGTTTATTCATTTAACCCATGTCGTCTTTTCTGCCAACTTTTTAAATCTGTATAAATGGTTCCGGGATACAAGCAAACTCCGTAACTGTAGTACATACCAGAAAAATGTTTTCGGAAGTGATTTTCAGCCAAAGAATTGCGATAGCCAACCTGAGCGCTCAAACCCGCCCACGGCGTAAGATGGTACTCTGCGTACAAGCCCGCTTGGTAAGGAACAAAGCGAAAATGCTTATGATTAAGTGAAATATCATTAGAAATGGCCAAATAATTAGAAGTTTCATGGCCTATACCAAGTTCCAAAGGCACAGAGACCGACCATTTATTTTTCTTCAACAGAGGATACCAATAGGCAAAACTTACAAATGCCACATCCGTTTTGGTGTAATAGGAAAGATTAACACTGTGCGCAAGGTTTTTATGCCAATCGATCAGTCGTTTCGCTGCATTATAAGCAAGCCAATAATAACCCACAGTAATTTTATGATTTTTTTGTCCGAAACTCACTCCCGTCATGGCTCCATTTATACGAACATGACGGCGGTCTATAATGGTACTACGGGTATCGAGACTCAACACAAAGTGTGCATTTTTAGAATTGGAGGTTGAGTCCGCAACCGCCCCGAAAACATGACTACAAAATGGGCAAAGCCATAAATACAGTATTAAGTAAGGCCTAAATTTGTATAAAATTGTTAATATACCCAGCATGTCGTCAAAATTGCCTAAGCTCACTATAAAAACATAAACGCACGATACAGAAAGGTAGATAATTTTCCTGTATCGTACATTGCTAACTTACTTTAAAAGCTTCTTCCTTCTATCCCGGCTACTATATATGAATTCGTAAATTGTTGGTAGGATCAATAGAGACAATAGCGTTGCGGTCATCAATCCACCAATAACGACTATCGCTAACGGCTTCTGGGTTTCAGAACCTATACCAGTACTTAATGCCGCAGGTAAAAGACCAAGTGAGGCCATTAGGGCGGTCATAATAACCGGACGCAGACGAGATCTTGCACCATCCTTTATTGCCTCCACGAGCGACATCCCCGCATGCAGATTATGCCTAAATTTATTCACAAGAATAACGCCATCCTGTGTAGCCACGCCAAATAGTGCAATAAAACCAACCCCAGCTGATATACTAAAATTGGTACCTGTTATAAGTAATGCCGCTATACCACCGATCAGGGCAAATGGTACATTAAGAAGAACCAGAACTGAATCCAATGTATTACCAAACGAAGCGAACAGAATAAAGAAAATCAATAAAATACTGATGGGTACCACCACCATCAGTTGGCCTTCTGCACGTTCCTGATTTTCAAACTCCCCATTCCATTTAATTTCATAGCCCTTGGCAAGCTGAATATGCTTTTTCACTTTTCCTCGTGCTTCATCAACGGCACTACCCAGATCCCTACCTCGAACCGAGAATTTTACTGCAATAAAGCGTGCATTATCTTCTCTGTAAATAAAAGCTGGACCAGCTTGATTATGGATTAGCGAAATTTCCTTTAATGGAATCTTACCACCATTTAAAGTCGGAACCAACAAATTCCCGACCTGATCGATACTAGACCGATATGGCTGGTCATATCTTAGGCGCAAATCAAACTTTTTCTCGCCTTCATATACCTGACTAACAGCTTTCCCACCAATAGCCATTTCGATTACGGCATTGGCATCGGCTGCGTCCACACCATATTGTGCCATTTTATCAGGATTGAGCGTAATTCGTAACTCCGGCTGCCCAAGATTTCTAAATACACCAAGGTCCTCTACACCTTTAACCGTTTTTAGCTGAGCATATACCTCATCGGCTTTCTTATCGAGGATGTTAAGGTTATCTCCCGTTATTTTCACCGCTATAGACCCCTTTACACCGGAAACGGCTTCTTCCACATTATCAGAAATTGGTTGCGAAAATCCAAAATCTATTCCTTTGTAACCCGCCAACTTTGCCTGCATCTCAGAAATAAGCTGTTCTTTGGTTATATCCCTTTTCCATTCCTCTTTTGGATATAGGTCTACAAAAAACTCCTGATTAAAAAATCCTGTTGCGTCGGTACCATCGTTGGGACGGCCCGTTTGCGATATGACGCCCCTCACCTCTGGAAATTGTTCAAATATCTGGCGAAACTTACGGGTATAATGGTAGCTATCTTCCAAACTTACGGATAACGGCATACTCGCACGCACATATATTGAACCTTCGTTCAAATGAGGCAAAAACTCGGACCCAACCCAACGGAATGAAAAAATGGCTATGCTCAATGCGACCAACGCGGTTGTCACCGCACGTTTTGGGTGCATCATCACGTGGTCCAGTAAGGGCACATAGCTACGGTTCAAAAACTCGATAACCGGATTATGACGTTCTTTAACGTTTTTTCGTAGCAAAATGCTACTCATAACCGGTACGAATGTAAGCGCCAGTAAAAGTGCTCCCAGGAGAGCAAAACCCATCGTAAACGCCAATGGACTAAAAAGTTTCCCCTCTACCTTCTGAAAGGAGAAAATGGGAAGCAACGCTGTAATGATGATGAGTTTCGAAACAAAAATTGACTTCCCCATTTCAACAGCCGTTTTTAAAATCCTACCCAACTTGGCGCGCTTGTTGAATTTTTCCATACCCTCTTTTTCCGCCCAATGAGCCAGCATTACAAACAGGCCTTCCACCATCACAACCGCGCCATCAATAATAATACCAAAGTCTATTGCCCCAATAGAAAGCAAGTTTGCGCTCATCCCTTTGGCTCTCATCAATATAAATGCAAAGAGCAAAGCAAGCGGAATTACCAGAGCCACTGTGACCGTTGTCCGCCAGTCGGCCAGAAAAATCAGCAAAATGATGGTCACCAGCGTAATACCCATGATCACATTCTCACCCACTGTACTTAGGGTATGTTTGTTGAGTTCGGTGCGGTCATAAAAAACCTTTATATGCACATCGGCAGGCAATACAACAGTATTCAAATAATTTACTTTCTCCTTTAATTTTGGCAAAACCTGCCCCGGGTTTTCACCTTTACGCATAAGTACGATCCCCTCCACCACATCATCATGACTATCGCGACCAACAATACCCAATTGAGGCAAGGAAGACTCATGAACGGTTCCGATGTTTGTCATGCGCACAGGTACACCATCCAGGTTTTTGACAATTATCTTTTCGATATCAGCCACCCCGGTCACAATCCCGATTCCGCGTACGACAAATGCTTGCTGGCCTTGACGGAGCACATCCCCTCCTACATTTACATTGGCTCTTTGCAGCGCATTATATACGTCCAGCGCAGTGAGATTAAATTTTGTAAGCAAATTTGGATTAACACTTACCTCAAAAGTTTTGATATGACCGCCAAAACTAACTACATCCGCAACCCCGGGTACTGCTTTCAGGTTTTTATCAACTACCCAATCTTGAATCGTCTTTAGTTCTGTGTTCGTTTTTGTTTTAGATTCTAATGTATATCGATAGATTTCCCCTGTCGGTCCGGCAGGCGGTTGAATTTCAGCATCTACTCCATCTGGCAAATTAACATTCGACAATTTTTGAGATGCCTCCATGCGGGCATTGAATCAATCCACACCATCCTCAAAAACAATTTTAATAAAACTAAGACCAAACAGATTGATAGATCGTAAAGCCGCTTTGTGGCTGATCGAGTTCATCTCTGTTTCGATAGGTATGGAAATAAACCGCTCCACCTCTTCCGCACTTCTACCTGGCCATTGCGTGATAATCACCACTTCGGTATTGGTTACATCAGGATATGCCTCAACTGGGGTAAAATAGAAACTTACAGCACCGGCAACCACCACAAGGAGCGTGATAAAAAAGATAATCGCTTTATGTTTGAGCGAAAATCCTATAATATTTTTAATGAGCTTATCCATGTCCTGTTAATTATCGGTTAATTCGCTGAACAACATCAATGCCCCTTCCGTAACCACCTTATCACCATGCTGTAAATCACCTTTGATATACATATATTTAGACGTATTACGTAGGTTTCACCGCCAATAGCTTTTCCGGCTTCTCAATATGAAGTTTTATCGTGCAAAACATGTCGGGCTTCAAAAGTCCTCCTGGGTTGGGAAGAGCCACACGAGCCCGCAATACTTTGGCGTCGTTATCGATTACCTGACCGATATTCTCAATTTGACCCGTAAATACCTTGTCGGGATAAGCCAATGTGGTAATATTGACCTGTTGCCCTTGTTGTATGGCATGGATGTCCGACTCATATATGTTAATCAAAACCCACACGTCGGTTAAATTTGAAATGGTAAAGAGCGGATCTGAATTATCCGAGCGAATCTGCATGTCCGGATTAACTTTACGTTCCACTACATATCCGCTTTCTGGTGCTTTTATGGAAAATATAGGCTGTTTAGATGCAGAGGCTCCA
>CALGRQ010000083.1 GCA_937880795.1 uncultured Dyadobacter sp.
ATTGATACCATTGCCAGGAGTGACATTATCACTGCTACTCACATGCACAAAGTTTCCTGGCAATGAGGTTGGATTATTACTAATAACTTCCCCACTCTCACCTATCTGAGCTGCGGTAGTCAACTGTACCTGATAGCCGGTATTGGCTACTACGTTGGTAAATGTGTAAGTCCCGTTACTTTGCACGGGCGTGCTTGCAACAAAATTACCTGCGCTATCATACAGGTTCATCACAAGATTCTGCGGATCTGTACCACTATCAGTACCATTTACGGCTACACCATTCGCATTATCCGTGGTCCCATTATTATCATTATATATCGTGCCAGATATAGAAACCACAGCAGCAGGAAAATGAATGACAGCAGTACCCTCATTGCTACTTTCGGCACCAGCATTATCTATGGCAACAAATGGAATTGTTACCGACGTTGCTTCATTGGAAGTAGGATCAACAGATATCGGATACGTAGGCTGCCCTGTGTTGTCAGAGGGAACAATAACTCCCCCCGCAGGCCAGTTTTCGCTGGTATATGTATTTGTACTGGTCCCGTTATTTATAGTGATGCTCGTCGCACCCGTTGGGAAAGTAGTGAGTCTAATATTTGCTACATTTCCATCGAAGTCCACACTTGGGTTACTGGTTGTACCATTTCCATTTGTAAATGTATTTACAGGCACGGTCACATGTGTCGTGCCACCTGGATTCGTTAATGTGTTAACTCCGTTACCAGCCACGGGCGGTTGCTGTATTCCAAAGTTTTGGTTTGTAATGTTTGCAATCGCTGTATTCAGATTTATGACGCCATCCGTAGTACTGGTTTGGCTCGTACTATTGGCACCAATGCTTTCACCTGTAATAGCCCAACCAGTAGGCAATATCGGTGTTGCAATTGTTTCTCCATACAATACCATAGAGGTACTAAACAATACTTTTAAACCAGTAGTATTCACTGGTACAGATGTGAGGGAGTAAGTCCCTGCATCGGTAACCGGCACTCGATCCATTACTTTCCCGGACGCATCAGTAAGGTAAGCATATATGCTACTACCCGCAGCGATTGACCCGCCGCTTGAAACATTAGTACCACTTACGTTGGCCTCATCAGCACCATCATCGGTTTTATTGGCGTTTTTATCATTAAAAATCGCACCACTCACTGTGATACATCCACTATACGTAATAGTGGCATCCGCGTTGTCAAACACAAACGCCCAAGTATCTAGGGTTTTATTGTTACCAAAAAATTCTGTATCCCTTGGGGCTCCCGAGGTTACAGTTGTATGCCATTTATGACCATTCAAGGAAGAAGAGGTACCTCCAAAATTGATAATTGGATTGGCGCCGACTTGTGTCCCTGAGGCAGTCAGCCCATTGTCATTCCAATAGACCACGTCCTGCGAAGCATTGTCTGAAAGATCAGTATTCAAACGACTGATTATGATACCTGTATTATTCGACTCAACATCTAAAAATGGGAAATGCACCTCTGCCGTAGTAACCCGAACACTAACTGTGATATTTGTAGCAGCAACTGTACCACCAAGTCCATCTTTACCGTCCCAAATTACTTCATTTTCACCTATTGTAGTAGCGCCGGAAAGAACCCTGTCAATCGCGTCGTTATAATCCCCATCCTTATTAATATCCAATAGAATTTGATACTGTCCATCAATATTGGAGGTAAAACGCATTTTACCTCCACAGGTAACTACCAAACCTTTAATCTCAGGCTGTAAAGGTGCTCCCTTTAACCAGGTAGTCATTGAACCGGTTGGAGCAACCTGTGAATAATGTACGCTCGCTGAGGCTGGGAAATTTCCCATATCAGGCTTCGCATAGAATATTTTATTGGTTTTATTACTCGTATCATCTGGCTTCCTCGGATCCCATATACGGCCGTCAAGATCAGCAATAGTTGTACTAGCCAAACTTATAAAAGCCGCCCCACTGGAAAAATCATTATCGGTTTTAACAATTCCTTTATTATTACTGAAAAAGTTAAAACTAGCACCGTTTTGGCCATTATTATTTACTTCGTACACGTAACTCTCAGGTGTCAACACATAGAATTTTCCATAAAATGAAGTTTCCAGGAAAAGAGAGTTTGGTGCAGTGGCATTAAATACCGTTGTAAAGAGCCTACCGGGAGTCAAAATACCCGTACTTGCATTTCCTACTGATACGTCCCACGCTAATATTAAGGCAGATGAACCAGCCGTAACAGGTTGATTCCACTGACCAGCGCCCGTACCGGTAACAGTTTGGCCGGGACGGATGTTAAAATTCGCATCCGGCAAATTGGTCCCTGTACCCATTGCATTAAATTGAACTTCGTAAATACCATCCGTTGGTACAACGTAAGTTAGTGGTGTATAACCATTGGTGGTTCCTAACCTATTTGGACCAGCAATTTCCTTTGCCCTACTGTCTATACGTCCGATCGTTGTGTTACTCATAGCAACTTGGTCGCCTTGAGGGTTTCTAAGAATAATAGACCCTGTAGCACTTCCTGAACCGTAATTAAGACCAACTACACTGGATCCCATATAAATAGTCTCTCCTGCCTTAGCAAAAACTTTATGAATCCCCGGATTGGGATATGGATCAAAGGCAGCACTGGCTGTACCCATCGGTCTGGAGTTCAAAAATGACCTATAACCAATGGAGGCATGTTGTCCATTCGGATACAAATTGATACTACCCTCTGCCAGCAATTGAATAGGAAGCGCCAAACAGAGCGCAATACTTGCTATTACAGTACTTTTAAATGCAGGCATCCAAACCGTTCGAAAGAGTTGGAATCGACTGGTTGAAGTCGCGGATTTAGGAAGATTTATTTTTAAAAATCCAATCATGGATAGAAGTGGATAAATTAACTATTTAAATGGATTCACAAAAAATTAAGCAACTGAAACTTGTAATTATCCTTCATTGATTTTTGTTCGTGCTAAACTTTACAATGAATAGATATCACTTTTTTATTATCATCTAGGCAATCATTGCAACCAATGGTTACACTAAAAATTCAGCAAAACATAGAAACTTATACAGTCCATCTTAATTTATGACGATTAAAATTTCATGTATAGTTATAGAAAAACTTCACTATTCTAATTCGTGTGATTCTTCTAGGTAATGCGTAAGAATCCCGCACAAAACTTGTTCAAACAAGCAACCCAATGAGTGTATAATTATTTAATAATCAGACACTTTCATCATAAGACAAGTGTATCTTACGACAAGAAGATTTAAGAATTTAATGCGTAGAGGCAGTAAACATTTGGAGAAAACGTTAATCTACCATCCAATTTAATTCTAGTAGAAAAAATAGAAAACATTGGGAGTTTATGTAATATTTTATTGAATTTTTTCATAGTTACTATAACTGATAAAGAGTATACAGACGCAAACTTACATATTAATTCTAAGTTAGAACATCAAACTTCTACATAAAATGATTTTTATCAGTTTTCGGCAATTAAATAAAATGCACAAAAATTATACAATTATTTATTTGCAAAATACGAATACTTTGATGCTTCGTTGGAAGGAAAATAACGACTAGAACAGGACAAGACAATCCATATATAATTAATTACCAAACACTAAAAGAACCTACATACCCGCAGTAAGGTGATCAAAGTATTTTTGTAAACAAGCACCATTTCAACAACCCGTCGTCGTATTATCATGAATTTCAGACCTGGTTATAGTATAAAATCGTCGTTCGGTATTATTGATTCAGTCAGTGGGAGACAATTACCTATAAAAAATATACTATACTACCCAGTAGTTTAAATATTCAAAAAATTCTACATTAGTTTTTATTATAGGAGCGAAAATAAAGGCACTGATACATTAATACATTTCTTTCGAGTTTAAAGTCTCGATGAACCTCCTTAATAAGTATTGAGGAAATCTCTACCCTAGCAAATACACTCTGATTTGACCAGAATACACCCCGCTCCTATTTAGAGCTCGCCATAAACAAATCGGTTTACAGGAGTATAGCTATGACAACAAACCGAAATGCTAATACTCTGTAAACCATCTAAATATACACCACCAGGCCAAAAATTATACGTAGCCTTCCTAACAGGAATTACAATACAGAACTAAATTTACTAAGCCGAGGGCCACGCCTGTATTAACTATACTTGCCTCCTTATACGTTCGTATAATTTGCGCAGTACCTGTACCACAGGTAACTGAATATGGCCAGGCAAATATTAGTGCAGGGTATAAATAAGTGCGCTCTTATCAAACTGGGCAGGATGACATCAGCGACCCGATGTATGCCAGTTTCGTGGATCTATCTTGATGGACTTTTTACAATGAACATATCAGAAAGGACGTCTCATCATATCTCACCCGCTGAAAGTAGAATGCTACCGTAATATTGGCCTAAGTACTGTGTAAATCCCTAGTGTCCCTCAAGAATAATGATCGAACAAAATGTTTCATCTGCCAATACCTCCTTTGCCGCGACATGGTTATACTGGCATATAGATGTGTATAAGGGACGGTAGATCAAAACGCCCGTCTACATATATTCGGAAAGGATTTTGGATAGCACTAAATACGAACGATAATCCATTTTCTCCCGTGGTATGTCCATACTATTACGTTGTCTGGGTATAACGTAACAAACTAGGTGGTACACTTTAACACTGAGTACAAGGATACCACTTACTTCGTTTTCTAAATCCCGGGTTGTTAGACCCGTGGTATGTATATCCCTATGAAAACAACCCAAATATTATACGAGGGAATATGAGTGGTGGGCTACGATACATCGAACCTTCAAATCAATAACTAATTCTTTTGATTTGTATGATTGAATCCTAGCAATATAGATCACACGTTAATGCAAGTAAAGCCCAACTTATCTGCCCATTCACACCCGCAACACCCCTCGGAATCCACGGGCGGCGTAGTACGAATCAGCGCCGTTGTGGTAAATAAAGACCCTTCCAAAACGGCGGTCTCCAAAAATGGCCCCACCCAATTTTCTCATATCGGCAGGAGTTTTTAACCAGCTTGACGTTTTTAAATCAAAATTCCCCAAAGCCTGTAACGCCATATATTCAGCCTCGGTTAACAGCTCAATACCCATTTCCTGAGCAACATCCATGGCACTATTCATAGGTTTGTTGGCTTTTCTGGCATCCAGAGCCGCGCGATCATAGCAAAAACTGCGTCGGTCTTTTGGCGTTTCTGGTGAGCAGTCGTAAAATAAAAATTCACCTGTGGCTTCATCACGTCCTACCACATCAGGCTCTCCGCCTGTCGTTTCCATATCATCCAAAATCCATAACTTCTCGGGATTAGCCAGAAGCTTTTCCTCAACGGCTACCCAGGTAATATCCTGATGCCTCTTTTTGTTTTTTTCGAATCTATCTTTTAAAACACCCAACAAGTGTTGATTCTGTTCTTCGGTCAAATGTCTTTTCGTATTCATTTGGCGTTATTAGGTTGGTAATTGTTCCTATAAAAGTAGTCGCTTCCCGTATTGATTTATCTAACACTGATCTCTGCCTATGTCAGCTGGTCACCAGAAGTTTACACCTAACTAATAAAAGATTTATAATAGCAGAATACCCGTGTTAAAGATAATCGTTTTAAAGATTAGGCACCACATAAAACAACTTGTATATCGCCACAAATAGAAACATCAGACTGAAATAAGTCCCTAATAAAAAACCTAACTTCGCTGGGTCATAAAAAAAACAGCATTCTGCTTTAAAATGAGAATGATCTGAACCAGAGGAGCTATATTGAAAACGTTTACAAGCATGTTACTTAACACATAACCCCTTGGCTACATTACTGATCTCAAAGTCTTATCAACTAGTCCGACAGCCCGGAAAAGGCGGCTGGACCTATATTGT
>CALGRQ010000084.1 GCA_937880795.1 uncultured Dyadobacter sp.
AAAGCCTCTCGGTCTTTAAAAAAATCTACTCCTGTTCTTACTTCAATACCTTCCAACAAGCCTTCGGTTAGCTTATTATACCCACCGATAGGAATACCCTGGTAGCGATCATTAAAGTAGTTATTATCGAAAGTGAAGCGAACAGGCAGGCGTTTAATGATAAAAGCAGGTAATTCTGTTGCTTTACGCCCCCATTGCTTTTCGGTATACGCTTTTATTAGTTTTTCATATATATCCGTACCGACAAGCGAAATGGCCTGTTCTTCCAGATTTTTTGGATCCGTAATACCTGCGGCCTTAACTTGTTCCTGAATTTTTTCTTGCGCCTCCGCAGGAGTTTTAACCTTCCATAGTTGATAGAAGGTGTTCATGTTAAAAGGTAAGTTAAAAAGCTCTCCATTGTAATTGGCAACTGGAGAATTGGTATAGCGATTGAATTCTACAAACGAGTTAACATAATCCCAAATATCCTTGTCGTTGGTATGGAAAATATGTGCGCCATACTTATGGACGTTAATACCTTCGATGTTTTCGCAGAATATATTCCCGCCTGTGTGTGAACGACGGTCAATAACGAGGCACTTTTTACCTCGCTTGTTTGCTTCATGAGCAAATACCGAACCCCAAAGGCCGGCTCCCACTATTAAATAATCGTATGATTTCATTGAGCACAGTTGTGTAACAGATTCGTAAATCTACTAAGTTGAAACGAGAAAGGCTCCCATTAGGAGCCTTTCTCGTTTCATTATTATTTCTTTTCCGAATTATGGAAGAAGTTTCAATTCAACACGACGGTTCTTTTTCAGACCATCACGAGTAGCGCTATCCGCGATTGGCTTGAATGCTCCGAAGTAATCAACGATCACTTTGCTTGGATCAGAAAGACCAGCTTCGTTGATCAAGAAGTTTTTAACAGCTTCTACACGACGGCGTGATAGTGCCATGTTATAGCGATCCGTTGCACGACGGTCAGCGTGACCTGCAAGTTGCAGACGGCATCCGTTTTTGTTCATCAATTGAGCAACGTTTTTCAAGATATCCTGGAATTCAGGAGTAATTACGTTTTTGTCAGTTTCAAACTGAACGTTTGCAAATATTTCGCTGCAAGCCGCTCCTGTTGCCAATGCATTTTTAACGTAAGTATCGAAGTCAAGAACACGACCGCTACCATCTACGATAGAACCAGCTGGTGAGTTAGGCTCTTTATCGAAGAAGTCAGAAACACCGTCACCATCTGTATCAAGTAACAAACGTGGATCGATATCTTTTGGACGGTTTGCTTTTGCAACAGAATCCATTTCTTCAAGAGTAAGGATTTTTGGAGCTTTCAACAATACCTTAGGATCTGTGTGACGTAGGTTGTAGTAACCATCTTCTGGTCTGTAATCCCATTTGCCGTCCACTTTCTTCACTTTAAGTGGTTTCTTACCTAGTTTGTAAGTAAGCTGGATAGAACCATAACCATATTTATCTAGCTCAGAATTTCCTTTACGAGAAGTTTTCTGATTTTCGATCAAAGTAAGGTTTGGAGTAATATCATAATCTCCACCGTATGTTGCATCAATATAATCAGAGTTTGTATGGTTTAGACGGAAGTCAAGACCAAGATCCAAACGAGGAGTCAATTCGTAAGCTACGTTAAGACCTGTTGGGATCATCCAGTCGCTTTTCTTGCCAGTTTCACGAAGAGGCACACCACCTGTAAGGCTGTAAGCTGTTGCATCGTAAAACACGTGACCAATACCCGCATATACGTCAACTTTCCATCTCTTCATCTTGTTAGGTCCCATTAAAAGGCCTTTCAAGTTAACTGTTCCAGAAAGAGAAACATCACCATAGTTTCCTTCGAAGTAACGTCCGTAGTTACGGCTTTTCATACCTCTAAGGTTTCCTAACGAACCATCAAGACGTGCTCCAAAAAGGTAAGAAAGTTGTTTATTAATGCTGATTCCACCTTGAATAGTACCAGATTCTTTATGTCTGTCTAAAGAAGTTTTCGTTACAGGCCAGAAATCATATTCCCGCAAATCTCCAAAAAACATCGATGGACCGAAATGAGCAGAAATTGACCACGAGTTCAATTTGTACGGGCCGTCGTAAGAAGCTTTAGGATTGTAATCCGGAGAATTCGGCTGCACCAACGGTTGAGCGATAGAAGGCAAAGCCACCATCGCGCCCAAGGCAATCGAACAAATCAACTGGGATACTTTTTTCATACTATTCAAGTTAGTGTTATTAAGATTAACTAGGATTGATCTAATAATCAGTTTATGAGTAAAACAATAAAATTGTTCATGGCGATATTTATTATTAATAATGCCTAGCGGGCACAAAATTAGTTTAACAATATCATTTAATCAACTTCAAATTGTCGAAATAAAAAACTTTCCTCTATTTTATCATAAAACTTCTCCTAAACAAGGGACCATTTTTGAACTTTCAAAGCCGTTGCATTAATTTTTTTTCCATTTCTTTTTTCCAGGGGAGGAATTCTCCGCTAATTATCTTCTCCCGAGCGGTATTAACGAGCCACAAATAAAAGGTTAAATTATGTACACTGGCGATCTGCGCGCCGAGCATCTCCTCCGATTTTACAAGGTGTCTTAGATATGCTTTACTGTAAAATGTACTCACGTAGCCACCCAGGTTCAAATCTATAGGAGATAAGTCATCCTTCCATTTTTCATTTTTGATGTTGATGATTCCCTCTGTTGTAAAAATCATACCATTTCGTGCATTTCGGGTTGGCATTACGCAGTCGAACATATCCACTCCTAACGCAATTCCTTCCAATATATTGGCTGGTGTTCCCACACCCATCAGATAGCGAGGCTTGTCCTTAGGCAAAATATCGCACACCACTTCGGTAAGTTCATACATGATTTCGGCGGGTTCGCCTACAGACAGCCCACCAATGGCATTGCCCTCACGCTCATAGGATGCGATGGTTTCTGCCGATTGCTTTCGGAGATCTTTATATACGCTGCCCTGTACAATCGGGAATAGGGTTTGGCTGTAACCATATAGAGGTTCGGTACTATCAAAACGGTTACAGCACCGGCCAAGCCAGCGGTGCGTCATCTCCATGGAGTTACGTGCGTAGCCGTAGTCGCATGGATAAGGTGTACACTCGTCAAAGGCCATGATGATATCAGCACCAATTACGCGCTGAATATCCATAACCCCTTCAGGAGTAAATTTGTGTATGCTTCCATCAATGTGCGACTTAAATACCACACCTTCTTCATTAATTTTACGACCTGTCCCCGCTAGTGAATAAACCTGGTAGCCGCCACTGTCGGTAAGTATAGGCTTGTTCCAGCCATTGAAGCCATGAAGACCGCCTGTTTTTTTGAGCAGATCAAGTCCGGGACGTAGATACAAATGGTAAGTATTCCCTAGTATAATTTGTGCCTTAATATCATCCTGTATTTCACGCTGATGGACCGCCTTTACGGTGCCCGCAGTGCCTACCGGCATAAAAATGGGTGTTTGTATGGTCCCATGGCTCGTTTCAATAGAGCCAGCTCTTGCCTTGGACTGGGGATCCTCAACTTGTAGGGTAAATTTCATTCAGTGTTTTAAAATGTTGTACCGCAAAAATAGGAGTAAGGAGTCTAACATTGCTGACAATGACTGTATATTTGTACAGAATATGGAAAAAAATTACAACACTCTTCTATTGTGACGGATTATTTACTCTATGTATTAGGGGCATTTGTGCTTGTTCAGTTGTTATATTATTTCTTCTTTTTTACGCGTCTGGCATTTTATAGTAAAAATACGAACTACGGAGAATCATTCCCTGGAGTTACCGTGTTGGTTTGTGCCTGGAATGAACGTGAGAATTTGGAAGAATTACTTCCTTTATTAGATGCACAAGAATATCCTGAATTTGAAGTGATCCTGCTAGATGATCGCTCAGATGATGGTAGCGAGGAGTATATTCGAGAAAACATTAATTCCTGGAAAAATATACGTTACATAAGGATCAACGATCAGTTTGAACATGTAACCCCCAAAAAGTATGCACTCACGGTGGGAATGAAGCAGGCGAATTACCCAGTTGCGTTGATGACGGATGCGGATTGTCGTCCATCTTCGGCACATTGGATAACGGCTATGGTGTCGGGTATAACCGAACAGCAGGAAATTGTATTAGGATTTTCACCCTATGAGAAACAAGCGGGGCTGCTTAATTGGTTTATTCGTTGCGAAACATTCTATACAGCGGTGCAATATTTATCCTTTTCCTTGGCCGGCGTTACGTACATGGGTGTGGGAAGGAATATTCTATACAAGCGCTCTGTGTTTTTTAAAAACAAAGGATTTTATACACACCGCAAGATTTACGGTGGCGATGATGATATTTTCTTAAACGAAGTGGCTACAAGTACCAACACCACGATTTCAATAGATCCAGAGTCTTTTGTTTATTCAAAGCCAAAAACGAGTTGGGGAGGTTGGTATAGACAAAAACAAAGACATTTGTCGGTTAGCCGTTATTATAAAACGAGAAACAAGATCCTATTAGGTATGCTGTCGGGTGCACACGTAGGGGTATGGACATTTGGGTTGGCTTTACTAGTCCTGGGACTGGTGTCTAATAACATGTTCTTGTTGCAAATTATTGGCGTAATAATGGGCATTCGCTGGTTTGTACAACTATTGCTTTTAATTCTCATTAATAACAAACTTGGGAAAACTGTTGAATGGGCTAGCTTCCTGCTTATGGATCTTGCCTTGTATATATATTACGTGGTATTTGGAATTATCACGCTTACCAAAAGAAAACCTAGAACTTCATGGAATTAATTCATAAATACTTTCCGGATTTGACCGAAAATCAGATCCAAAGAATGACCCAACTGGAAGCCCTGTATAAAGACTGGAATGCAAAGGTGAATGTTATTTCTCGTCAGGATATTGATACTTTGTATGAGCGTCATGTATTACACTCATTGGGCATTGCCAAGGTCATGCAGTTTAAATCAGGCACATCCATTTTGGATGTGGGAACTGGTGGAGGATTTCCGGGCATTCCTTTGGCTATACTCTTTCCAGAAGCCCAGTTCCATCTGGTTGATAGTATTGGTAAAAAGATTAGGGTGGTACAGGAAATCGCCAAGGAACTTAATCTTACAAATGTAAAGGCGGAACAGGTACGTGCTGAACGCTTAGACGATTCTTATGAATTTGTGGTGAGTAGGGCAGTAACAAGGTTAGCGCCTTTTGTAGGTTGGGTTCAAAAGAATATCAGCAAGAACTCTTTTCATTCGCTGAGGAACGGTATTTTGTATCTAAAGGGAGGAGATTTGGCAGAGGAGCTGTCTGAGGTGAAACAGAAAACGAGAACTTATGATTTGTCGGATTATTTCACGGAAGATTTTTTTGAAACGAAGAAGGTAGTATACGTACCTTTGTAATCTGAATTGAGAAAGATAACCTAATATAAAGATGAACGAGAAATACAGCGCTAGTGCATTAATGAATCCATTTTTTCCGGATGAGGTGTCATTTGGAGAAAAGGGTGTAACATTTAAGATTAGAAAACTATTTAGGAGTACGGATAATTTCGTGTTCTATACTGATATATCAGGGGTGGAGATCGAAAGCGGAGTATTATTTTCCACAATTCGAGTAATCCCAAGAATGCGTCCTGAAATTATTATTAATAATTTTACAAAAGGAGATGCAAAGAGAGTCAAGCAGTTAATCCTCGATAAGGTACAATTGTAAAATTTTTTTTCAAGTTTGACTTGCATTGTATTCAAATAACGCATACTTTTGTACCACAATTAAGAAGAACAGCCGAATAACACTCCCGAATAGCTCAGTCGGTTAGAGCATCTGACTGTTAATCAGAGGGTCGCTGGTTCGAGCCCAGCTTCGG
>CALGRQ010000085.1 GCA_937880795.1 uncultured Dyadobacter sp.
CCCAGGCCACACAAGCCTCTATTCTGAAACCCGAACTTCCCTGGGAAGGTGAATGCGTGGAAGGTGCAACCATCATAAAACGTAACGGTAAGTTATATATGTTTTATGCGGGCGCTTATAACAACTGGCCTCAACAGATCGGACTTGCATCGAGCAAGGATGGAATTAACTGGAAAAGAGAGTCGGATATTCCATTCCTGCCTAACGGAAAACCGGGCGAATGGAATAGTAGCGAGTCGGGGCATCCATGCATTTTTGAAGATCTCAATGGCAAGACCTATTTGTTCTTCCAGGGGAATCCGGATAAAGGCAAAAGTTGGTTGCTATCCAATGTTGAAATTGGTTGGACCAAAAAGGGGCCTTATATCAAAAAGGATTAATAACGACGTCCGAATCCACTTTATATAGCCTGTTAGGATCGCTGATTATATCATAATACCTATTGAACACGCGCACCAACACCATGTTCATTCGTAATAACACCAACCTATACAAGGAGCCCTTACTACCCACCGATGCCGTCCTTTTTACCGATACAGCGGCATCGGATCCCCTTCACTTTTTTAGTAATCTCAATGGCTATACCCCCACTCCCCTGCAAGCATTACCCGCCCTGGCAAAATCTTTGAACATTCAATCCTTAGAGATCAAGGATGAAGGATTTCGTATGGGTTTAGGCAGTTTCAAAGCCTTAGGAGGTGCATATGCCGTCGTAAATCTGGTCGTGGAAGAAGTATCCCGCATATTGCAACGCCCCGTTAACTTCACAAGCGATTTAACAAGTCCGGAAGTGCGCACCATTGCCTCGAATATAGCAGTAGCCTGCGCCACAGACGGAAACCATGGCCGTTCAGTAGCCTTTGGTGCTCAACTGGTGGGGGCAAAAGCGGTAGTATATGTGCATGAGGGCGTGAGTCCACACCGAAAGAAAGCTATTGCCAAATTTGGTGCAAAAATTGTAGAAGAAGGCATCACCTATGATGCATCTGTTATAGCCGTAAAAGAAGCATCCATAAAGGAAAACTGGATTCTGGTTGCAGATACCGCATGGCCTGGCTATGAAACCGTTCCGACCCTGGTGATGCAGGGGTATCTGGTCATTTTAGAAGAAATTCTGAATCAGCAACCCTCTCCTCCAACCCATGTATTTATACAAGCGGGCGTGGGCGGTATTGCAACAGCCGTAGCCGCCCGATTGGCACATCAATTTGTGGATAAAAAGCCCATCGTCATCGTTGTAGAACCTGAAAGAGCAGCCTGTTTCTATGCCAGCGCTCAGACTGGAAAGTGTATTTCGGTGGAGCCAGGAGAGCCCACCATCATGAGTATGTTAGAGTGCTATGAACCCTCTCTCATAGCATGGAGGGTATTATCAAGATTAGCCGGCGGATTTATCACAATCGAAGAGAACGAAGCGGTTGATGTCATGAAACTACTTGCAAATCCTCTTGCCTCCGATCCGGTAATCATAGCTGGTGAAAGCGGAGGCGTAGGGCTAGCCGGTTTAATCAAGGCGCGAGCCAATGCCGAAATTTCCGAAATTATAGGTTTGGATACCGATTCACGCGTATTACTGATCAATACGGAATCGGCTACGGACCCGGAAAAGTTTGAGGCATATACGGGCATTAAACTCCAATAAAGACGTCCCGCCCTAATTTGTTAGACGCTTTACACCTCAAACAATTTTATAAGCCTGTATCTTATTCTATTCATTTATCGTATTGTCACTTACACCGCCAATCAGGTGCAAAAGACAAACAGCCCCATCTTCCCGTCCACTACACTCAGAAGAATTAGTAGCCCGCGAAACGAATCATCGCCGATACCTAACCAATTCACATAACAGCACCCTTATAGGATCGCATTCGCGTTGATTCTAGTCATGTAGGCTTGCTTTCTATGCAACAATTCGACAAATTGAAGTCGAATAAAGACATCAATTTATGGCCGTTGTAGCGGAAGTACGTAATGCCAGTAAGGAATATAAAACCGGTGATACCAATATTGTCGCTTTGCATCCTACAAGTACCCAGTTTAGAGAAAAGGAACTCACGCTCATTATTGGCCCTTCGGGTTCGGGAAAAACAACCCTTCTTTCACTCATTGGTTGCGTTATATACCCTACCTCTGGTGAGGTTTTTGTAAACGGAAATGCGATTAAGGAATTATCTCAAAAAGAACTGGCTCATATAAGACTCCAAAACATTGGTTTCGTATTTCAGAGTTTTAATCTCATTGCGCCACTTCCTGCATTGGACAACGTCATGCACCCGCTATTGCTGATGGGTGTAAATCGAAAAGAAGCAAAACAGCGTGCCGAAGTAGCCTTAGAAAAAGTGGGCATGACCGACCGTATGTATAATTTGCCCAAAATGCTGAGCGGTGGCCAACAACAACGTGTTGCCATTGCCAGAGCATTGGTAACCAATCCTAAAATTATTCTTTGTGACGAACCAACCGCCTCACTGGATGCTAAAAGTGTAGGCATTGTCATGACCGAATTGAAACAACTGGCAGAAAATGGAAAATCGGTAACGGTGGTTACGCACGACATGCGCCTTAAGCCCTATGCCGACCGCATTATATATGTGAACGATGGTGTTGCCAGCGAAAATGAAGCTGCCGGAGAAGCGTTTTTAAAATAATTGATACCCTACTTTATGAAAATAAAACATTTAGTATTCGTTGCTGCTGCATGGATTTTTGGGGGCTGCGGGAAAGATGACAAGAATGCAGGATCTGAAAGTGGTATTGACAGTACCCAAATTTTCTCACCCGACCAAGCGGTTGAGGTTACCGGAACAGGCAAAGTTGAACCTGAAAGTGGGATTATTTCGTTGGCAGCTGCAACCTCAGGAGTAATTGTGAAACAATTCCATTTCAGAGGCGATTCGGTAAAAAAAGGAGAACCTATTTTCCAACTGGATCAAGATTTAGAACAGTCGAGGTATGAGCAAACTGCCAGCCAGTTGCCTGCCCAGCAATCTCAAATTGATATCGCACGGGAACAAGTGCGACAAGCCGAAATTACACTCAACTACAACCAGGAACAACTCAGAATTGCTGAAAACCTCCTACGCAAAGGAGCTGAAACACAACAGAATGTTGATGACCTTGCCCAGACGTTGAAAAAATCTAACATCGACCTGATCAATAAGAAATTGGAAGTTAAACAAGCGCAGCAGCGCTATATTGAAATACAAAAGCAAGGTCAGGTTGGTAAAAAAGAACAGGGACAGAAATTATTGATGGCGCCGGAAGATGGTTTACTTCTGGATGTATTTCCTACTGTGGGAAGCGCTGTAAAACAATATGATACCTATGCCGACTTTGCCGGAAAAGGCCCAGTGGTAGTGCGGGCAGAAATTGATGAGCTTTTTGCCAACCGGGTTAAGGTGGGTCAAAAAGCGGCCATACGTCTTGTTGGTAATACAAAAACATTGGCCAGTGGAACTGTTCAATTTGTATCTCCCTATCTGAAAAAAAAATCCCTTTTCCAGGAACAAGCCAGCGACCTCGAAGACCGTCGGGTACGAGAAATCAGGGTTTCTATCTCTGAAAATGAAGGTTTGTTATTGAATGCCAAGGTTGAATGTATTATTACCCTATAACCTATGCTACGTACCGCTTATCAATTTATGAAATATGATAAATCCAAAAGCATTGGAATTATTATCGGTATAGTGATCAGTATTTTTCTGATTGGTCAGCAAATAGGAATTCTTACATTTCTAACCGGACTTATGGGTGGCCTGGTTTCCAGCAGCAGACAAGATCAAGGTGAAATATGGGTTGTGGACAACATCACCAACAATGCCAATGAATTAGCCAAACTGGATGCACGTCTTGTACAGGAAATAAGAAGTATAGCTGGCGTTCAGGAAACATACGCAGTTGTGGTGGCTTCGGGGTCTGTTAAGTTTCCAGATGGAAAAACAGCGATGGTCAGTCTTATAGGTAGTGAAGCTCCTCATTTTGTTGCAGGGCCTCGTCCCGACCTAGTTATGGACGGTAAAATCAGCGGCCTGATTGATGACGGAGCCGTTTCAGCTGAATTTTATGATGAAAGTACCTTTAACAACACCGTTGCACCAGGCACTCCTGTTGAAATAAACGGGAAAAGCGCCATCATCAAGGTGCGTACCAAAAATGCCCGTGGCTTTGGAGGTTCTTTTTTCTATACAACCCTTACCAAAGCCCGCTATTTTGGAGGCTTTCCTGAAACAAAAATATCGTGCGTGGCAGTTAAGGTAAAGTCTGGTTTTAGCCGGGCGCAAGTCATTGCAAACATCAATAACACCATTGTTGGCGTGAAAGCATGGGACAGTACGGAGCTGAAAAACACGACGGCAAAGTTTATTACCATAACATCGAACATTGGTACCAGTATAGGTTCGCTGGTGGTTTTTGCCATCATCAGTGGTTTTTTTATCATCGGTCTCACCCTATATTCGGCGGCCCTCGATCGCCTTAAGGATTATGGCACACTCAAAGCAATTGGAGCCACCAATGGATATGTTACAAAGTTAATTTTGATGCAATCGTTCCTATTTGCAGTTGTTGGCTTTATTATTGCGCAACTTATGTTGTTTGGCTTTCAAAAAAGTGTTGCCAATGCCGGGCTTGTCCTCAACTTTCCGCCCTTGCTCATACTAGGACTTTTTCTTGTGACACTCTTCATATCCATGGGTGGGTCTCTTTTCGCTATACGTAAAATTAATGGTGTTGAGCCTGCTTCTGTATTCAGATAAAAACGTTTATGAATTTAATCAGATTATATACGGTCGTCATCATTTTACTGGTAATTTCAGTGACTACCTATGCACAAACACCCCTATCACTGGATAGTTGCATGCATCATGCCCTCCGCAATCGTGCTAGTATTAAATCGTTATCCCAGGATCAGCTTGTGGCTGCGCTTAAAACAAAAGATCTAAAGGCAAAATATTGGCCTCAAATATCGATTAACTACGATTACCGCTACAATCCCGTTATACCGACCTCCATCGTTCCCATCGGACAATTCAATCCAACTCCTACCAGCGAGGTGCGTGGAATACGTTTTGGAACCAAATGGCAGCAAAATGCAGGAGCCACCGTATATCAACCACTGTGGGATGCCACCATTGCCAGCCAAGTTGCGGAAAGCAAAATTCAGGACCGTTTGAAGCAATTGGATCAGGAAAACGCAGAAAACGAGCTACGTTATGAAGTAATAAAAACCTATGCAGAAATTTGTCTCAACCAAACCAAAATTGCTGATAACGCGCTGGATACGCTCCGAACAACTCAAACATCGTCTTTGATGCAAGCCCGTTTTGAAGAAGGACGGCTATTGAAAACGGAATACAACAAAGCCCGCGTGAATCATAATCACGCACGGGGAAGCTATCAGTTTGCGGTGACCGAATTTATTCAGAAAGTTGGATATTTAAGCTACCTCACCACATTTCCCGTTGAGGAACTTTTGAGTGCCCAATATATAACCGATTCCCTCACAAAGTTCATCACCAACACCAAGGAAATAAATCCTGAAAAAATCGGAGTTCTTAATCAGTTGCAGGAACAAACGATGCTGGTTAATCAACAAATCATCAGCGAACGCAAAAAAAATGCACCCACCGTGGGTTTGGATGGATTTGTAGGAGCGAATCAATTCTCGAACGATTTCAACCCCATTGAAAAAAATAGCTGGTATATGGCTTCCTATATTGGTCTTTCGGTGAAGTGGAAACTTTTATCGGGAGAAAACAAAGCGAACCATATAAGACAGTTGAATGCACAAGCCAGATCATTGGTCTTGCAAACGGAGGAACAACAACAACTTCTATCAAAAAATTTGAGAGAATTGGATGAAACCATTCGTTTACAGCAACAACAACTTCAATCTGTTCAAGAAAATATACTGCTATTAAAAGAAAGCGTACAGATCTATCAGGATCGGTTTGAAGCAGGAAAAATAGAAGCCAATGATCTCAATTCGATAGAAATTGATCTTCAAAAGGAAATCATCAAACAACAGGATACGCAAATTCAGTTGGTTCAAAATCAGTTAAAGCGTTTATTTAACGCTGGCAACTTGTTCAAGTAAAACACAATATGAATACCTCCAAACCCAGAAATTGACCTCTACCCCATCCTTTTACATACATCTGCAAAATCTTCCTAACAAATTAACAGATCGATATTTAGAAGTTCATGTAAATAGCTTTTTAGCATTCCTACAACGGTAGCGTTATCAATATCAAGGAAATCTATTCACCCCGATTTTTGTCCGTTTGGGACCAAATTTACTTTATCAATAACATTCATGGCCTGATCTTTGCAATCAATTAATGAATGAGTTATTTCCATAAGAAGGGTGTGTGATGGATAAAATCAAAGGGTTGGTAACGGGTTATGTTGATGAGATTTGGAACGGTGGCAACCTGGATCGTTGGCCTGAATATCTTCATCCTGATTTTATTGATCATTCATTACCTTCCGGTGCACAAAATACTTCTGCTGCACTTCTTTACCTTTCAGAATTACAAAAGGGTATTTGTCATTTTACAGAGATTGAAAACATTAGCTACGGTGACGGTTTTGCAATTTTGAAAATTAAAATGACACTCACTCCCCTGCTGTGTTCTAGGGAAAATAATCTACAACCTGAAACTTTAATCGGTTTTCGCATTTTGGCTATTGCTGAGCAGAAAATCATTGCGCATTGGGAATTTCTCGAAACCCGATAACGAAAAAGTCAGTTTTTAATCTTCCAGGCAAGGTGTTTCGCTTGCAGCTTCCATTTTAGACACTATCTGTCATGAATTACAAATATTACATCCTCTTATTGCTTACGCTAAGTCTTTCATCTTGCGAAAATTTGTTTGAATACAACCCAAACGAGGTTCTTGTAAAAAAAAGTGAAAGAGATTTAAATCAAAAGAGTATCACAAAAATTAAAGCGCTTCCGGTTAAAGATACTTTACGCTTTATTGTGATGGGCGACACCCAGCGTTGGTATGACGAGTCTGTGGACTTCGTTAATAGTGCAAATAAGCAAAAAGACATTTCCTTCGTCATCCATTGTGGCGATATGTCGGATTTCGGAATATCCAAAGAATTAAAATGGGTGAACGAAATCATGCAAAAACTAAACTACCCATATGTAGCCGTAGTTGGGAATCACGACACGGTAGCTAACGGCCCCCTGGCTTTCACAAGAATGTATGGCGATCTTGATTTCTCTTTTGAAGTCGGAGACAACAAGTTCATCATGATCAACACCAATTCTCGGGAATATCAGTTTGATGGATCTACCCCTAACCTCACATGGCTCCGAAATCAGTTACACGACAATCCGGAGAACAAAAACGCGATCGTCATTGGGCACGTTCCTCCATTTGATGCCGATTTCGACCCCAATTTGCAAGAGCAATACGCCCAAATACTGGCTGAGGACCCCAATGTTAAATATACGCTATACGGTCACCAACATGCTTTTAAAGAAGGTGAATTTTACAATGATGGTGTACAGTATCATCTCACCACCAGTATGAATAAAAAGGGATATTTAGTGGTAAGTACTTGGAAAGGTGGCTATAAAGTAGACAAAATTGAATTTTAAGAACCATGAAAAAATCATTATTTGTATACTGCCTTTTAATTTCAATTACTAGTTTCGGACAAGACCAACCCGAGGCAGGGAGCTATCGAAAATGGTACATCCCGGATCACATGAAATTGCAATTTGCAGGGAATATAGGATTTATGTCGGGAGGACCGGGTTATGTTTCAAAAGACAAGTCGCTGGAAACCGATGTGCTTTTTGGATTTCTTCCACAAAAATATGGCGGTGATGCGCTCATTAGTTTAACCACTAAAATCACCTATTCTCCGTGGCGAATTCCACTGAAGAACGACTATCATGTCTCGCCGTTTTCAATTGGTTTTTATTCAAGCCACACATTTGGGCCTCAGTTTGATACCAAATGGCCCGAATATTATCCGAAAGGCTATTACTGGTGGGCCACCGCGATCCGGCTTGGTGCTTATGTCGGTGGAAAAGTGGGACTAGATGTAAAAAATAAAAAACACATCAAAGGATTTGAGTTTTATTACGAAGTGGGTACTTACGACCTCATGTTCATCAGCTATGTCCAAAACACGGGATTTCTGAAACCCTCAGACATACTTAGTCTTGCACTAGGCGTTAAAGTGGGATTTTAAGAATGCCTTCATATAAGGGCCAATTACTTTAGTTTTTTATAACCTATAAGCCCCTTCCCTATACACGAGGCGTTTCTCAACAAAGCATGTATGCTCAAAATTTTGAAGCCTGAGCATCCTTAGAACCTTAATTCCTGCGTCTGTTTTAACCCAATCTGCTAAGGGCTGGTATGATCTTTTGCGTTAAAAAGGTATATTTCGAAAACAGAAACATTCAAAAACTCAACCTAGCGATATGGGAAAAATCACAGTAAAGGACGGAACAGAAATCTATTATAAAGATTGGGGAACAGGACAACCCATATTCTTTCATCATGGCTGGCCTTTATCCAGTGACGACTGGGATGCTCAAATGATGTTTTTTCTTGAAAAAGGATTCAGAGTAATTGCGCACGACCGACGCGGACATGGAAGGTCCACCCAAACTTTTGAAGGGAATGATATGGATACCTATGTCGAAGATGTGGCCGAACTGACGAAGGCACTTGACTTAAAAGATGCGATACACGTGGGGCATTCAACAGGTGGTGGCGAAGTGATTCGCTATGCGGCAAAATACGGAAAAGGAAGGGTTGCCAAAGCAGTTTTGGTGAGTGCCGTTACACCACTCATGCTTAAAACCAAAGAAAATCCTGATGGGGTACCGATGTCCGTTTTTGACGATATAAGGAAAGGAACGGCTACCAACAGACAACAATATTTTCAGGATTTCAACGAGGCCTTTTATGGCTATAACCGTAAAGGAGCCAAGGTATCACAAGCTATCCGAGATAATTACTGGCGGCAGGTCATGATGGGAGGTATAAAGGCTCATTACGATTGTATCAAGGCATTTTCTGAAACCGATTTTACAGAGGATTTAAAATCTGTGGATATACCTGTTTTAGTAATGCATGGCGACGACGACCAAATTGTACCTCACGAACTAACTTCTATAAGAGCTGAGAAACTCTTAAAAAATGGCAAATTGATCATCTACCCGGGTTTTCCTCACGGCATGCCTACAACAGAAGCAGCCAAAATCAATCAGGACATTCTGGAATTTATTAATTCCTAAAAGATAGGCATCTGCATAAAAATGGGGTGTTTGGCAAAACCAAACACCCCATTTTATATATCGGCAAATTGTTACCAAAAAACTATTAAGCTTCCAAAGCAGCAACACCCGGAAGAACTTTACCTTCCATGTATTCCAACAATGCACCACCACCGGTTGAAACATAACTTACGCGGTCGCCGTATCCTGCATTGTTAATGGCAGAAGCCGAGTCACCACCACCGATTAGTGAGAAAGCGTCGTTATCTTCCGTGGCAGCCACAACCGATTTTGCAATCGCGTTAGTTCCCACTGCGAAATTAGGGAATTCAAAAACACCCATTGGGCCATTCCAAAGTACTGTTTTCGATTTTGCAATGATTTCAGAGAATATCTTGGCCGTTTCAGGACCAATGTCCAATCCTTCCCATCCGTCTGGTATTTGACCTGCTGGAACGGTTTGGCGCGTAGCATCATTGCTGAAATCATCCGCAATAATGGTATCCACCGGCAAGATCAAATTAACGCCCTTTTCTTTGGCCTTTTGGATAAGCTCCAAAGTAAGTTCTTGCTTGTCAGCTTCAAGAAGAGACTTTCCAATTTGCCCTCCTTGCGCCTTAGCAAAAGTATAGGACATACCCCCGCCAATGATCAGGTTGTCAACTGAATCAAGCAAACGTTCAATAATTAATATTTTATCAGAGATTTTCGCGCCACCCATTATCGCCGTAAACGGACGTTCAGCGTGTCCTAAAAGTCTTTCTGCGTTATCAAGTTCTGCCTGCATTACATAGCCACAAACTTTGTCGGTGAAGAACTTTCCGATCACAGCAGTAGAAGCGTGCGCACGGTGAGCAGTTCCGAAAGCGTCCATTACCCAAACATCACCTAATTTGGCAAGTTTAGCGGCAAATTCTTCATTTCCTTTTTCTTCTTCTTTGTAAAAACGTAGGTTTTCCAGAAGCAACACTTCACCCGGTTGTAAGCCTGCCGCAAGTTCAGTAGCTTTTTCACCAATACAATCGTCAGCGAATTTTACTGTCTTTCCAAGAATCAGAGACAATGGGTTTACCAGATGCTTTAAGGAATATTTTTCAGTAGGACCATCCTTAGGACGACCAAGGTGTGACATCAAAATCACAGATCCTCCTTCGTTCAATATTTTGCTGATAGTAGGAATCGTTGCCCGTATACGGGTATCATCTGTAATCTCGAACTTATCGTTAAGCGGTACGTTAAAATCAACACGAACCAGGGCCTTCTTGCCTGAAAAATTGTAAGAATCTAATGTTGTCATGGGCATGTAAAATTGTTTTCCATTGAAAACAAATGTAAGCCAATTCTTCATAAAATACTACGTATTGCAAAAAGGGCGAAATTTGAATTGTAAAAATCCAATTTTTACAGAATATTTTTCTAAAATAGAACGCAAATCATTGCTTCTTTATTTAGTACTAATCGAGGCACCTGCCGAAAAGTATATACGCAACAAATTGGTTTTGAGCGAAAAAGTCGTCCCTATGTTGCACCAAAATCTGCAACTTTGGTGTTACAATCTATATCAAAGTTATTTTTATCAATCGTGCAAAGTACCGCTTTCCCACAGGATCTGCCTCCCAAATATTACCATGATTACTTCTGTTACGTACTCAATTTTGTACGCAAAAGGTACCAGGGTATACTGTATGAGCAGGAAATAGAGTTCCTGGACACCTATGCACAACTATCAGAAGATGCCCAGTGCCTCTTTATACGTTTCAGTAACCGGAGCAAATCATTTTTCAGAGTCAATAGCCTCTCATACGATGAAATCGTTGACATTCCGGCTGCCTTGCAGGAGCTATCCGAATATCATTTCATAGATGATCATCACTCGGAAAGATCCGAAGAAATTATCGACCTGTTCACAAAAGAACAACTACTGGACCTCACCCGAAGACTAGAACCGGATGTAATGCCGGCTAAAAGTATTAAAAAGCCAGACCTCGTAAGATGGTTACTATACACCTACGACTTCAAGCAGCTGACGGATCTTATCCATGATACAGAACCAGTTATCAAAGTAGGGAGAGAAAGCGAGGTAATGCTCATGAAATTCTTGTTCTTTGGAAACCGCTATGCGGACATGACGGAGTTCGTGATACGTGACCTGGGGCATGTACGTTTTCAATCTTTTGATGAGGCACATTTGGCCATCCAATTTGACACCAGAAAGGATGTGGACGACACATTGATGGTATCGTTGATGAAAGAAACTTTCGATGTGATGAAGCAACAGTTTCCACCCGAAGAAATTTTTGACTGGTTCATGAACTGGCAAGGTGGCATGGGAGGTGATTTAAGCAAAAAAGCCCTACCCTCTTACAATGGTTTCATTATGAAAGTCAGTGCCTGGCTGGAACGCAAAAAGATGCTTTCCCAGGCGCTTACTATATACCAACTTTCGAACGATGCCCCATCCCGC
>CALGRQ010000086.1 GCA_937880795.1 uncultured Dyadobacter sp.
CAACAATTTGCTGAACTAATGAACCATCCTGTTTTTCAAAAATTGGGTTACCATTTGCCGAGTTAACGCCATGGTACTGGTATCCGTAGAATGAACCAATTTGTCTTCCTTCCTCAGTACGGTTGTAAGTACTTGTAATAGGAGCACCATTTACCAATTTAGTTACTTCATTTTTCAAGAAAGTAAGGTTCAAGCTAGATCTCCATACGAATGATCCTTTCTGAATGTTGGTGCTGGCGATAGAGAATTCTACCCCTTTGTTATACATCTCACCTACGTTCTGAGCAATTTTATTCAAAGGAATACCCAATGATGGAGGTGTTGGTGCCAACAAAATCAGGTTATCGATATTGTTTTTGAAGTACTCAGCAGAGAAAGTTACTCTGTTTGAAAGTAAAGAAAGATCTAAACCAAGGTTGATTTTCTTACTGGTTTCAAAGCTTAGGTTGTTGTTTCCAACCTGATCGTAGCGAATACCGCTCCAATCTCCGTATTGCGTAGCAGCAAATACACCTGCATATGGGTAGCTTCCAATCTCCACGTTACCTACTTTGGCATAACCCCCACGGATTTTCAACTCGCTGATGAAATTCAAATTAGCCGATTTAAAGAAATCCTCTTCAGAAATTCTCCATCCAATAGAAGCACCTGGAAGCAATGCATCCTGGTTTCCGTGTGGCAATGAAGAAATTTTGTCATTACGAAGGGTTGCACTTAACAAATAACGATCTTTCAAAGCGTAGTTAACACGACCAAAGTAAGACTGGAACGCACGCTGTGAGAAGCTACCTCCCAGGAATTGGTTGGTTAAAGAACCACTGATGATATTCTCATTTTCTCCGAAGTATACACTAGAAAGGTTGGTTCCGTGCGCATAGAAATAACGCGTATTCGTTTTTTGGTATTCGATACCCGCTACTGCACCAATTTTGTGCTCTCCATACGTTCTATTGAAGCTCAAAGTATTTTGCCAGTTGTAACGGAAGTTTGGCAAGTTGTATTGGTAGATACGACCATTTACACCTTTTCCATCACCATGGCCAGGATGCCAGTATAGATAGTCTTCTCCGTTCAGATAGTTAACACCAATCTGTGTTCTAAAATTAAGTCCTTGTATAATTTCTACATCAACAAATGCATTACCGGTTAAGTTAAGATTCGTATTCTTGTAAATATTGTTATCCAAAACAAATTTCTGGTTGGTATAGTTACCATAAATCGGTCTTGTATTAGCACCTTGTCCAAGGCTCAATCCATCTTTGCTCAGGTTGTAAGAACCATCCGCCCACATAGCCGGTACGTTTGGAAATGCATAAATTGCCCCCCCAATGTTACCCGACAAACCAGTTGTACTTGTGTTCATACCTGTGTTTTTAGTATGCGTCACAAATGTATTGATACCAAACGTTACCTTATCATTGAACGCCTTCTGGTCTAACTTCGCACGGAAGCTATACTTTCTTTGGTTGTTTGCGGTAATGTTACCTTCCATGTCGGTGAAGCCCAACGAGAAGTAATAGTTTGTCTGAGGAGTTGCTCCACTGAAAGACAAAGCGTGGTTATGCTGAAAGCCATTTCTTAAAATTACTTTCTGCCAGTCTGTATTGTATGCTTCGTTTGTGTTCGCTGGATTAGTCGTTGGGAACGCAGCCTTAGGCAAACCTGCATTGGTTAATTTCTCATTTGTAATTTCAACAAACTGATCAGCATTTAATAAATCGTATGTCTTAGAAGGACGAGAAGACGCAAACCAGGCATCGTAGGTAATTTTTGGAGCACCCAATTTACCTTTTTTAGTTGTGATCAAAATCACACCATTCGCTGCACGTGAACCGTAAATAGCTGTGGCAGAACCGTCTTTCAAAACTTCAACACTTTCGATATCGTTCGGGTTGATATCTCCCAATGGGTTACTAGCTGTGTTAGCCCCCTGGTCACCCGTGATATATGGAAGTCCGTCAACTACGT
>CALGRQ010000087.1 GCA_937880795.1 uncultured Dyadobacter sp.
TGTGGAGCGCGTTGTATTTTTCTAGGTTTGTGTTTTTAATCAAACCTAATTGTTTTGGAGAGTTTCTTACCTTTGGTAGAGTATCTGCTGCCTGATTTTATTGTTACGTATTATGAATTGACTCGTGTTGAAAAATCCATGGAAGTTCTGCATGTTTATCTTGACGAGAAGAATTATTCTGAATCTGATAACGCTAAACAAAATCTTCTATCGAAAGGTTTTTTGCCAGAAATTACGATCTAGGACTTTCCAATTCGAGACAAACGGGTTTTCTTGGACCAAGTCCAAACCTTGTGGAGTGCATAGGCTTTTTCTAGGTTTGGGTTTTTAATCAGATCTTATTGCTATGGGAATTCCTTACTGCTTATCAAGATAACCTTACCTTGGTTTTCGGACTAAACTTTCTTCGCTTCCAATTCACCATTCAAAAAGTATCCCCACGAATATAAACGCCGGTTTGAGCAATTACTTTCGGTATAAGCGTTACATTTAATTTATTTGTCAATAAATTGTAATTAATTCTACTAATTCTCCCGTGATCGGATTTTGCAGGAGACTACATGGGTAGAAGACGTATGGCCCCTACTCCCATCAATGTTATATAATGCTATTTAATTCAAAGGATTATTTGCTCTTTTTACCAATCGTTTTTGCATTGTATTGGTTGGCCGGGAGCCGTCAACTTAGGATCCAAAATGCCATTTTACTGTTTTCAAGTTACTTTTTTTACGCTTTTTGGGAGCCAAAATTTCTTGCTGTTCTACTCTTCAGTACTGGTCTTAATTATGGGCTGGGTATACGTATAGCCAACACTAGTGCATATAGGATTCACTGGTTTGTGCTAGGCTTGCTAGCCAATATTGGTTGTTTGTGCTTTTTCAAATACAATGATTTTTTCGTTGAATCCTTTCAGCTTCTCAATTCCAACTTGGGACTGTCGGTTAATTTATTGGTTTTAAAGATTTTACTTCCCGTGGGGATTTCTTTTTACACCTTTCACGGGCTTTCCTACCTTATCGATATATACAAGGGAAAAACTCAAGTGGAGAGGAATTTGGTTGATTTTTCCTTATTTATCAGTTTCTTCCCATTGTTGGTTGCTGGGCCTATTGAAAGGGCTACGCACCTATTGCCACAAATTAAAAAGCCCAGACATTTTCGGTATGATGTAGCCGTGGATGGCCTGCGACAGATTTTGTGGGGGCTTTTTAAGAAAATTGTCATTGCTGACAATTGCGCTTTATATGCAGATCTGATCTTCGATCACCATGAAAATTACTCAGGAAGTACCCTTCTGGTGGGTGTTGTATTTTTTGCTTTCCAAATCTATGGTGATTTTTCGGGTTACTCAGACATTGCCTTGGGGACGGCTAAATTGTTCGGTATATCCCTTTTGCAAAACTTTGCTTTCCCTTATTTTTCCAGAGATATTGCCGAGTTTTGGCGCCGATGGCATATTTCCTTAACTACCTGGTTCCGAGATTATTTGTATATTCCGTTGGGAGGTAACAAGGGAAGTACATGGCATAGGATAAGAAATACGCTCATCGTATTTATAGTGAGTGGCATGTGGCATGGTTCCAGCTGGACGTTTGTCGTATGGGGTGTTCTCAATGCGCTATTTTTTATCCCACTGGTTCTGACAAAGAAAAACAGGGTCAATCTGGATATTGTAGCAAAAGGAAAAATGCTTCCTTCGCTAAGAGAACTGGGGGCGATGGCTCTTACTTTTACAATTACCTTGCTGTGTTGGGTATTCTTTAGAGCCGAAAATTTGGACCACGCCTTTTCTTATCTATCCAAAATATTTTCAGAATCTTTCTGGTCTGTGCCCCAAATCAAACCTGTGTGGTTAACATTACTTGTTTTTCTCTTCCTAGTCATCGAATGGATGGGGCGTGAAAATACTTATGCACTGGAGAAATTCGGATTTACGTGGCGTCGAGTTGCAAGACTTACATTGTATGTCCTGCTAATACTAGCCATATTTTGGTATTCTTCTGATAATCATAATTTTATATATTTTCAATTTTGATTTATGAAGTTATTCGTCAAACGTCTTTTCTTATTTTTTATTCCATTTGCAATCATTGCTTACCCACTTGATCTTTTTCTTTCCAGCCAGGTTCGTCATATTAAGCAGTTTCCGGGGGAGCATGAGGTGATGAAGGATATATATGACGGTCGGATTCAGGCCGACATTGCGATATACGGCTCTTCAAGAGCTTGGGTACATGTAGATCCTAAAATTCTTCAAGATACGCTGGGGAAATCCGCTTACAATTTTGGGATAGACGCACACCATTTTCGGCTACAATATCTGCGTCATCTTGAATTGTTCAGGCTCAATAAAAAACCAGAAATGATCATTGTTTCTCTTGATGCTTTTAGTCTTGAAATGCGAAAGGACCTTTACGGCTTGGAGCAATATTTACCGTATATGCTGTGGAATGAAAATATTAGGGAATACACGGGCTCTTATAAAGGATATCATTGGTTAGATTATAATTTACCCTTTGTAAGATACATTGGGAAAAAGGCAGTTATTCAGGAAGTTATAACCCATATTTTTTCAACAAAGACCAGGCCAAATATCAGGGAAAGCGGTTATGCCGGAATGGATAAAACCTGGAATTCGGATCTGGAAAAGGCAAAATCCGAAATGAAGTCCTATAAAATAAAACTGCACGATAAATCCGTTCAGTTATTTCACCGGTTTATCAAAGAATGTAAGGAGCAGGATATTCAATTGGTGTTCGTATGTACGCCAGAGTATATTGAGGGTCAACGGTTCATCGAAAATAGGACTGAAATTATTGAGATGTACGAGCAAATTGCCAGGGTCAATCAGATTAAGTTTTTTGACTATTCAAATGATTCCATGTGTCTGGATAGAAGTCTGTTTTACAATTCATTGCACCTCAATAAAACCGGAGCGGAATTGTTTTCAGCCAAATTTGCCGGACAATTACGGAAAAGCCTATAACTCTGTTTGTGGTATTTTTCTTTAATGCCTCTTATGGTTTCTTTTAACACTCCCCCATTTATATTGATGCGTCAAATACGCTAGTTTCATGGATAAGTAGCCAATCCCTGCTCCTACCAACACATCGCTGATATAGTGACGGTTGTTTGCAACGCGAAGAAGGCCCACTGACGATGCAAGTGTATACGAGGCATATGGCATCCATGGATAACGGTCATGATATTCCTCGTTTAAAAAAGTTGCGGCCGCAAATGCCTGTGTGGTATGTCCGGAAGGAAATGAATTGTAACTACTACCATCTGGTCTTAGGGTATGCGTCGCTTTCTTCAAAAGGTTGGCAGTTGTAAGCGCCATTGCCTCACCTTTTACGAGGATTACCGTTCTGTTCATTATATCTGTTTTTGCGTGAATGCCGAGAGCATCCAGTCCATAGGCAACCGCAATTGGGGAAAATTGAAGGTAATCGTCAATATGGGTATGAAAACGTGGTATAAAATTGTTTCGCTCTTCTCTCACCTCGTTCTTGATGGACTCTTCTGAATGTCCATTGGCAATAACGCCTGCCAGAATTAGTGTTGCCGGGGTATAAAATGAGTGAAGCGAATAGTTTTTTCTTTGTGGTATACTATCAACAGGATAAATGGAA
>CALGRQ010000088.1 GCA_937880795.1 uncultured Dyadobacter sp.
TTGAAGACTTCGAACTTAAAAATTACAATCCGTGGCCTGGCATTAAGGCACCCGTGGCGGTTTAGTATATAATGAAGAAATTGTAAATGAAGAATGAAGGAGTGATTGGGAGCTAGTACCTAAGCATTCTTTCATTCATGATTTTTCAGGGGTTCAATGAGTATTCAATACATTTTAGAGATTATAGGGACATTCGCTTTTGCCATTTCAGGCGCTTTGGCGATGAAAGACCAAAAGCATCAGGACTGGTTTGCTGCAAGTTTTACCGCTTTTATATCTTCCATTGGTGGAGGTACTTTGCGTGATATTCTGCTCAACAGCTATCCGTTGGTATGGATTAGTGATATCACCATTATTTATGCCATCATGGCTGGAATTTTAGTGACCTTCGTTTTTTATAAATTTCTCCTCAATCTTCGTAAAACGCTATTCTTATTTGATACTTGTGGAATTGCCTTGTTCACTATTGTGGGTACTGAAAAGGCATTGCAGCTAGGTGTTCGTCCCGAAATTGCAGCCATTATGGGTATTTTTTCGGCGGTTATGGGTGGTGTGATTCGTGATGTCATGACCAACGAGATACCAATCATTTATAGTAAAGAGGTATATGCTACTGCGTGCTTTGCAGGAGCCTGTTGCTATTTAATTTTGGATCATTTTGGTGCAGGTCGCAACTTTTCATTTATTACGGCATCGCTACTTATTATTGGGATACGCATCTTGGCAGTACGATTTAAATGGTCGGTACCGCAGTTTTTTAGGTGATACTGTATTTCATGCGCTTCGGCATGTATCCCATGTCAACAGCTTAATTTTCAGTAGAAAACAAAAAAAACGATTGCCCTTTTCTGAGCAATCGCTGTATGTATAAAACAGGATTTGTTTTATTTCTTTTTCTTCTTTCCTTTAATGGTAGATGCAGCCTCCTTTACCGTTGGTAATTTGGCTTTGATACCTTCGATTCCTTTTTCAATTTGTCCTTTATAGTAGCTTGCAAATGCACCATCGCCCGAAGCAGCTCCCACAGTTAACGCTTTCTGAGCAATAGGAAGTGCCTCTGTTACCTTGCCTAGTTTGGTCAGGATTTGTGCCTTAAGCCAAAGGTTAGAGAATGTTTCTTTAAGACCAATAGCCTTGTCAGCCAATGAAAGTGCTTGTGGAAGATCTTTACCCTTGCTGAGTAAATAACCAGCCGTGCTTTGTAGAGTAGCCACATCTTCGGGTTTTTCAGCAATGGCCTTGTTAAGTCCAGCCATGGTCAATGTTTCAGAATCAACACCGATTTGCACAGGAATTTTAACGCTTGACCATGAAAGATTCAAGTTGGCAGAATTGTCCGTAAGGTTAGAAAAGTCGATGGAGAATGACTCTGTATAATCAGAAGAAGTGGGAACGACAGTAATTCGTGCAACGTCGTCGGCTTGCTTATAGCCATCCGTACCCTGATTGAAATTCTTGTTTAAAATAACCGTCCATGCTGATCCAGAAGGAATAGTAAACAACGCATATTTACCTGCAGGCACCGGTTTTCCTCCAAATGTAAAGTCTGTAGAAGATTCAACTGTGGTAGGCTGATTGGCACCCGTGCGCCATAGTTGATTATAAGGAGCCAATAGAGAACTATCCGCAAATACGGAACGGCCTTTTATATTGGGACGAGAATATTTTACAGTAAAATCAGAAACGCCTACAGTTTGTGTTAAACCCGCTGCATTGCTTGGTTGTGGAGTACGTTGTGCTATGGAGGTAGAAGCAACAGCGGCAGCAAATGCGATCGATAATAGATACTTTTTCATTTTGACAGGTGGTTTGTATAATATGTTTAAACTTGCAGCGAAATTAGAATGAAAAGTTAAGATAGCCTAAGATGATCCGAAACAGTTTATTGGCATTACTAAGCAAGCATCATACCGCAGATGTCGAGGAGTTGAGCATGCTGGAAGAATTTAGAAATTTTGTGGGTGCCAATGCACAGTGTTTCGAGAGAACGCTTGCCATTGGTCATGTAACGGCATCGGGCTGGGTAGTATCTGAGGAGGGCGATAAGGTTTTGCTCATGCATCATCGAAAACTAAACCGTTGGTTTCAGCCAGGAGGGCATTGTGATGGTGATCCGAATGTATTGGCAGTAGCGCGCAAGGAAGTGGAGGAAGAAACAGGCCTTCTCAATTGTAAGGTGGGGCCTGGTGGTATATTTGATGTGGATATACACCTCATTCCTGCGAACAGTAAGGAAGCCGCCCATTACCATTACGATGTTCGTTTTCTTTTTAAAGCCAACGCTACCACAGAACTTGTAATCAACGCTGAATCCCGTGATTTACGCTGGATACCACTGGCTGAGGTGAAAAATTACAACGATTCTGAATCCATTATGCGCATGGTTTGTAAAACTATTTCTTGAGGAACTTGAGCGTGCGCTTATGCATTCCGGTTTCTACGGTAAGGATATATAGGCCGGGTTTGGCACCACTGACTGATATTGGCGTATGTGTAGCTAATTTTAACGATACATTTGAAATAAGCCCACCGTTAGGTTGAAAAATTTTGACCATCGCATCTTTACCGGTCAAATGCGTAGGCGCATGTAGGACGAGCTCGTTATCGGTTGGATTCGGGGATAAAAACAGGGAGGATAACACATTGGGCTCCGTTCCGAGTGGGTTAAAATCGCTGGCAATAATTTGTTCTGCCACGCTGATCCGGGGAACTCCGTATCCTAAAATACTATCGGGAGCCGCTGCTTGATGCCCGGATTTCTTTAACACAGAAATGATCTGTTGAGCGGTAAGAGTAGGATGTGCCTGCCACAAAATAGCAGAAAGTCCGGCAATTTGAGGAGATGCATATGAGGTTCCGCTTCCAGAGGATGCAATTCCGGCAGCAGTGCCTATCACCGTGCCTTGGCCAACAGCTGAAACATCTGGTTTTAGTTGTCCCAATGCATTAGGGCCTACGGAAGTACTAACGTACGGACTGAGATCATAGGTTGTTCCTCCAACTGTTAAAACAGAATCTACATCGGCTGGGGCGGCTATACCTTGCGCACCGTCGTTTCCAGCCGCATTAACGACGAGCATACCAGTTCTTGTGGCCAAACGCGCCGCCCGACTAATGATGGTGGTTTTTCCATCCAATTGTGCGCCAGTATAGTTGTATGCCTCTGTGTTGAATTCGTTGTCAAAAGTCCGGTAGCCCAATGATGAGTTGATAATATCTGCGCCCAGGCTATCGGCACGTTCAGCCGCCATGAGCCAGGTAATTTCTTCGTAGGGTGACTCGCCAAAATCATTTTCAGTTCGGTATAGGGCAAAGGATGCCTTAAATGCTGCACCAATCATGGTACCTGGTATATAAGCGGCAATTGTGGAGAGTACGCGCAAGCCGTGTTCGGCAGCACCATCATTAAAGACATTCCCGTCTCGGGCAACAAAATCGTGCGTGTCCAACAATCTTTTTTCAGTGATCACATGTTGTAAGAAATTTACTTTATCACCATTTCGGAAGCCGTTATCCAACACCGCAATGAGCATATTTTCTCCTTGGAACCCCTTATCGTGTAATATGCTTGTTTCCATCAGAGCAAGCTGGTTATTCATGCGTCCATAATCCAGCTCAGCGGTATTGCCAAGTTTACTGTTTATCGATGCTGTGCGAAGTATACCCGGAGAGGTTCCATTAATGTTGGCGACCGGCAGGTTTAACTCTATGCCGCGGTAGAATGGGAGTTTTTTAATTTGTTCCAACTGGCTTGCCGAGGCTTCTACGAGCGTACCATTAAACCATCGGGTTGGGTAGATAACCGTAGCACCTGTTTGCTTAACGGCAGCGATATAGGCAGGATTTACAGGTAAATCGGTGCTTGTAAATGGTATATTTTGGCGCTGCCTTCTTAGAACGGATCTTTCTGAAACGAATTCAGCGGGTTTGTCAATAGAGTAGAGGGTGGCAGACTTGTCTTTAAACAGAACCAGATATCTGGGATTGGCTTGTCCGTGCACGGACAAATAAGTGACTAGCGAGAGGAATAGGAGGTTAAATAAACTTCTGATCATTATTTGCTATACGTTTTTAGAACAAGTTTCTCATGATATCCGGAAATAATCTGACCTTTTCCCAGACAATCGGGGTTCTGACAATATCTTAAAAATACTTTTTCTTTAAGTACCAGCCCAATTTCTGCTGCATATATTTCTATATGCCTATTTCTTGACAAAGATGTTGAATCGTCCTGGCGGATAATGGTAATGGTATTTGGGTAGGTGGTATTTCCAATGACATAAGGTTTTCCCTTTGCATGAACCGAGACCATGGTTTCCGATTGTGCATTGTATAGGTTAGCATTCCAAGTGGCTCCGTTGAATAGGGGAAAAAGTAATTTTACAACGGGCATGCCTGTCTCATGCATGATCACTTTGTCAATGGTGCGCCATAGGATGGTGGAGGAGTCCTGGTGCCAGGCATTGTTCTTTTCAGTGCTGGTATATAGTAGCTTATAAACTGGAGTGCCATCAATATTTTTATAGGATCCAGTGATGGTCTGCCGGAGCTTATAGGTGGTTGTTTGTGGTTTTTGAGCTACGGTATATACTGTTTTGGTGACATCAAAGTCCGCTACACTTCCCGAATCAGTAGGGTAATAAGTATGGTCGTCAATACTGATTTCTTGCTTATGTGAACAAGAAATCAGTATCAATGCTGCGAGGAAGAATCGTAAAAGTTTTAAGGTAGCCTGCATGATTTCTATTGAAAAAGGAACACGCAAACACTTATAATCAGGATGCTTTTTGCCGTGGTTTGTTTCCACCTAAATGGTTACAATCCAGTAACGGTTGTAATCCAGAATAGGGAACCACCGTTTTTAAATATCCGTAATTGTCAGCTAGCGACACAACCCTATTATTATCTCCCATGGATATATCTATATCATTCATACCGAATTGACACGGGTGCTCATATCCTGCTGCATGAGTAATTTCAATAATTTCCTTAGAAAGGGTTTGCATGTAATTTTTGAAGCGCTCACTTTTTAGGGCAGGATCTATACCTGCTTCAAGCCATTTGTTGTTGGTGGCAATACCCGTTGGACAGCGATTGGTATGGCAGGCCTGAGCTTGTATACATCCAATGGATAACATTGCCTCGCGTGCCACATTGATCACATCCGCACCCATCGAAAATGCCATAACCGCTTGTGCAGGTAAGCCCAATTTCCCGGATGCAATGAAAGTGATTTTATCAGTCAGATTTCTTTTCTGAAATATTTTATAAACCGTACTAAACGCAAATACCAATGGTAACGAAACATGGTCTGCAAAGGATGGAGGCGCAGCCCCGGTACCACCTTCTCCGCCATCTATGGTGATGAAATCTGGACCTTTACCGGTTTCAACCATCACATCTGCTAGTTCTTCCCACATTTCAGTTTTTCCCACAGCGGATTTAATTCCAACGGGCAAGCCGGTTTTTGCCGACATTTCTTCAATAAAATCGACCATTCCGCGGATGCCTGAAAACGCACTGTGGTAGGGTGGAGAAACGATATCTTTACCCATCGGAACCTGCCGTATATGAGCGATTTCTTCAGTGATTTTGCTTGCAGGCAATACGCCTCCCTTACCAGGTTTTGCACCTTGTGAAAGTTTGAGCTCGATCATCCTGACACAAGGATTTTGCTGGGTTAGGGCTACGAGCTTATCCATGACAAAATTTCCCTCATCGTCACGCACACCGAAATAAGACGTTCCCATGTTGAAAACGACATCTGCGCCATACTTGTGATACGGTGAAAGCCCTCCTTCACCTGTATTATGGTAATTCCCGAACTGAAAAGAACCTTTATTGAGGGATTCAATCGCACGAGCCGACAAGGAACCAAAGCTCATGGCACTCACATTGATAACAGAATGAGGACGATATGGTTTCTTTCTGTTATGATATGCCCCAATTACCTTAGCCGAAGGCAAAGCATAATGATCCGGATGTTTGCCTTGACTGATGTGGTGTGGATGATTGGCTGGAATTTGGTGCGGAAGCATCGTAGGCTTAATGAGGACGTAGCCTGCCTCCTGCATATTTTGATCCGTTCCGAATCCATGATAGTTATTTTCTTTTTTGGATGAAGCGTAAATCCACGACCGTTGACGGCGGTTAAAGGGTAATTCTTCGCGGTTGTTGGCAACAATATATTGTCGCAGTTCTGGCCCAATGGTTTCGATCATATATCTAAAATGACCAACCAATGGAAAGTTATGCTGAATGGTATGTCTTTTTTGAAGTACATCGCGCAGCGCAATGGCGAGCAGGATGACAATGATATATACCCAAAACGGGATATTTGACAAGAATTGAAGAGCGGGTTCCATTTGGATGAAGCTTGATGAAGAAAAAAATAACCCGTCAATATAATAAAGTTTAACTGAATTATTTTGACGGGTTGGGCTAACTATATTTCCTCCCAGGTAGTAACCTTAGCCAGGTCTTTCCAATAACCTGGATATGATTTAACTACGACCCCAGGTTCCTCAATAAGAATGGGGTGCAGCATACCTACTGGAGCAAAAGCCATAGCCATGCGGTGATCGTCATAAGTATGTATAGAAGGTGTTGTTGTCGGGAAGTCGGCAATCCGGGACACCTGATATAGATGGTTCGTTTCAACTTCTTTTAACTCCGCGCCAAGTTTTTTAAGTTCTTGCTGCAAAGCCAAAACACGATCTGTTTCCTTAATCTTAAGGCTTTCGATTCCGGTAAGAGAAAGAGGAATATTTTTCATGGCGCAGCATACGGCAACCGTTTGAGCCAAATCGGGGCATGCAGTAAAATCCCACCCAATGGAGGCTGATGCCGGGATTTTGCGCAATAAAACGCCACGGTCTGTAAAAGTACTTTCCACGCCCAAGTGACTCATAATTTCGGCAATAGCGCTATCTCCTTGTAGTGAGTCCTCTTTCAGTCCAAGTAATTCCACTTCCGCATCATCGGCCAGAGCAACAATGCTATACCAGTAGCTCGCACCTGACCAATCCGATTCGATCGCATAGGGGGCCGCTTTGTATGTGGAAGCGGGAATATGCAGGGTATTTGTTTCCCAGTTGGCCTGGTAAGCTATACCGAAGGATGCCATTTGGTTCAACGTCATTTCAATATAAGGACGAGAGCCTACTTCACCTTCCAATTGAATGGTGAGTCCGTCGGGGAGGGCTGGCGCAACCAGAAGCAATGCGGAAATATACTGGCTACTTACATCACCCCGCATGGTTAAAACATTGTTTCCAGAGTAGTTGAAGCCATTTAGTAACAGTGGTGGATAGCCTTCCACTTTTTCATACTGAATGTCTGCGCCTAAAATACGCAAAGCATCCACTAAAATTCCAATAGGTCTCTCACACATTCTAGGGGTACCCGTCATGCGTTTTTTCTGATTGGTTACAGCGAAATAAGCTGTTAAAAAACGCATAGTAGTTCCGGCGTCGATTACATCCGCTTCGAAGTCGGCAGATCCGAGCAGGCGTAACATGGTCTGCGAGTCACGTGCTTCTGAAATGTTGGTGAGTTCAGATTTAAACCCGGTAAGCGCATTAATGATCAGGGCTCGGTTGCATTCACTTTTAGAAGCAGCAAGTTTAATTTCAGATTTTATCGCTTGTTTAGGCGGATGTACAAGAATTGATTTCACTGGTTAATATTACAGGTTATTGGAGCAAAAAATCGAAGGAAAAAATTTATATAGTTCTGAGAACGAAGCTTAATAGGTTTCCAAAACTTTAAGTTTATTTCGGTTATTAATTTTGAGGGATGAAAAGGATACTTTGTAGCAAAAAAATCCAGTTGCAATAATGGCTCCGCCCACGATCAGGGTTGATCCGTCGGTGGTGAACCGCTTATTGTCTATCCCTTTATTGAAAAAGTCGGCACCCACATAAATTAGGCCTGCAAAAGGCAATAAAAAGGCTGCTTGCGATACAAAAGGAATGCGGCGTGCGGCCTTTATGAGCCTTATATCTTTCAGTAAAACATCCTGGTAATCCATGCGGCCCAGTGCTTCATTCACAACACCTATGGTAAAAGAAGAATCTTTCACGGCTGATATGGTCTCGTTGAAACGGATTGTTTCATTTTTGAGTCGGAACTTAATATTATCGCCGGGGAAGTAGCGAAAACGATGAAAACCTCCGATAGCCGGTGTGGCATCCAGGATAATATATTTTTGACCAGGGGTACCAATGATACGGTGATTGCTGTTCTGTTTTAGAAATAGCTCTTCGCTGGAAAGTGCTTTTGTAGGATCATAAAGTTCCTGCGACCAGGCAGGTATATATCCTAGCAGAATGATAAAAAGTATATAAAGAAATTTCTTCATGGTAAAAAGACTGATTCCAAAGATACACAATCATTCTTTTAAACGGGCACTCTGTCTGGAATGTATATCGCCTTATTCCAGTTCTTCGCTTGCTTCTTCCTTAGAAATTTTAACCGATACCCCACCAGAAATGACCATTTTCATCACATCCGTAGCACTGGATTCAATCACACTCAGGTTTTCAACCGGGACAATAAACAACTCCCCCGACAGTGAATAGGATAGTGGCATATACACCGCCACATGATTCTGAATATTAAGATGACTAAGGTCGGTTTGGGTTATAAAGCCTATTTTTTTTATACCCGTGTCTTTATACATGGTAACCAGTACTGGCTGGTTGAATTTCTTTTTATCACCAACAAACGCGAGAATGAGATCTTTAATCGAATAATAAATCAAACTAACCAGTGGTATTCTTCGCATAATGCTTTCTGCTAATTTCAGAAAGGATTGAGGAACCACTGTCGAGAAGAAAAAACCCAAAAGGATGATACCGAAAACAATGATGAGTCCACCCAGACCTGGCATGTATACAGTCTGGTTGCCGGAAATGGGAATATTTATGGGGATGATATTGTCGAGAAAATCAATACCGGTCCATATAATCAGAGCGGTTGCATATAGTGGAGCTACCAGAACAAGCCCTCGGACGAAATAACTCAGGATACGTTTCAAAAAACTATTCTTTACTTCCATTGATGGGTTTAATTCTTAATGCTACCG
>CALGRQ010000089.1 GCA_937880795.1 uncultured Dyadobacter sp.
AACCTGGGGACATACTTGTTGGATCTTCCATGTGGTTGTAATGCCAGGAGTCAGGGTATTTACCTCCTAAGCGGTGGATATCCGGACCGGTTCGTTTAGATCCCCATTGATGCGGGAAGTCATATACAAATTCACCCGACTTGGAATATTCGCCATAGCGTTCGATCTCCGCACGGAATGGGCGTATCATTTGGGTGTGGCATACGTAGCAACCCTCTCTTACATATACGTCACGTCCCTGTAATTCAAGCGGTGTATATGGTTTCACAGATGCGATTGTTGGTACGTTGGATTCAATCATGAACGTTGGGATCATTTCGATCATACCACCAATAGCTACTGCGATTAGCGCAAAAATAGTTAGTGCCAAAGGTTTACGTTCAAACAAACGGCGGTGCCAGTATTCGCTTTTTGGAGCGTGCCAGATGGCGCTCAATGGCATTGCTTTTGCTGTTTCGTCTGCTACCAGGTTACCTTTTAGAGCAGTCATCCAGAGGTTATATATCATCACTACAAAACCGATGATGTATAATGTACCACCTACGCTACGAAGGAAATAAAGAGGGGCAAGGTTTGTAACAGTTTCCAGGAAGTTAGGGTATTTCAACAAACCTTCCTGCGTGAACTCCTGCCACATTGAACTTTGAACCCAACCGGCCCAATACATCGGAATGGTATAGAACAAGATACCTAATGTGCCGATCCAGAAGTGGAAACTAGCCGCTTTTTGAGAGTACAACGGACGGTTGTACAAACGAGGGAACAACCAGTATAATAAACCAAATGTTAGGAAACCATTCCATCCCAGTGCACCTACGTGTACGTGAGCTACGATCCAGTCGGTATAGTGCGCAATGGCGTTTACATTTTTAAAGGAAAGCATTGGACCTTCAAAAGTAGCCATACCATATGCGGTAATCGCAACGACGAAGAATTTTAATACGATGTCTTCACGAACCCGATCCCATGCGCCACGAAGGGTCATTAACCCGTTGATCATACCACCCCATGATGGTGCAATCAGCATAACCGAGAATACTGTACCCAGGGTTTGTGCCCATTCCGGAAGAGACGTGTAAAGCAAATGGTGAGGTCCTGCCCAGATATACAAGAAAATCAGTGCCCAGAAATGGACAATGGATAAACGGTAAGAATAGATGGGTCTGTTGGCTGCTTTGGGCAGGAAGTAATACATCATCCCCAAATATGGTGTTGTTAGGAAAAACGCAACCGCGTTGTGGCCATACCACCATTGCACGAGCGCATCCTGCACACCGGCATATACAGAGTAACTTTTAAACAAAGAAATGGGAAGCGCGATGCTGTTTACCACGTGAAGCATTGCCACGGTAACGAACGAAGCGATATAAAACCAAACGGCGGCATATATATGTTCGGTGCGACGGTTTATAGTCGTCATGACAAGGTTAATTAATGCTGAAACCCACACGACAGCAATAGCAACGTCCAAAGGCCATTCAAGTTCCGCATACTCTTTTGATGAGGTAAGGCCCATTGGAAGGGTAATGGCAGCTGCAAGAATGATGAATTGCCACGCCCAGAAGTGGAAGCGGCTCAGCACAGGGCTCCACATAGGGGTGCGTAGTACGCGGGGAGCAGAATAGTATAGACCGGTAAAAAATCCGTTTCCGACAAATGCAAAAATAACGGCATTGGTATGGAGTGGGCGTATCCGGCTAAACGTCAGATAAGGGATGTCCATGTTCAGGCTGGGGAATACCAACTGAAGTGCGGCAAGTAAGCCGACCAGCATCCCGACGAGTCCGAACAGAATGGTCGCAATTGCAAAATTTCTTACGATGCGGTTATCATATTGAAATTCGTCCAGCTCGACAGATGCAATGCCCGGGTGTGGAACGTTTGACATAAGATGTAATAGAAATTTGGTGAATAGAGTTTAATGTTGTTACTAAGTGGCTTGTAACGAATTGATGTAGAGGTTTTTCTTACGGCATTGATATAGGGGTTATTTTTTGGTGGTTTCGTCCTTTGGGTCGTCCAACAAAATGCGAACGGAAGGTGTATAGTCGTCATCGTAGTGCCCTTTTTTTACCGACCACATAAATGCGCTCAGGAAGCCAATGGCAACAATAAGACTGATGGTGATCATAACATAAAATGCACCCATGATGATATTGAATTAACTTGTATTAATGGCTCAAAACTACCTGGTTACCGTCGCCAGAACGATGACATAAAACGGTGTTTTTGCATGACATTGGTCAGTTTTTAATCCACTTGTTGGCAGCAAGATTGCTGGCCAGGGTTGTGAATGCGACAATGGTGATGGAACTGACCGGCATGAGTATGGCCGCAATGACCGGCGATAGTTGTCCGCTCACCGCAAAAACCAGTCCCAGGATGTTGTAAAACAAGCTGATAGCAAAACTGGCTTTGATTATTTTTTGTCCGGATTTTGCCAGTTTCATATAGGCCGGTAATTTGGTAAGCTGGCTACCCTCTACAATGGCATCGCAGGAAGGAGAGAAATTATTGATGTCGTCAGACACCGCCAGTCCTACATTACTTTGGCGTAAAGCTCCGGCATCGTTGAGGCCATCGCCCACCATCATTACATTTCTGCCATCTTTCTCTTGCAAATTTTCTATGAACCGTAGTTTTTGCTCCGGCTTTTGTTCGAATAAAAGATGCGTTGAATCTCCAAATAGGGGCGTGAGCAAGTCTTTATCGGTAGGTTTGTCGCCCGAAAGTAAATAAGTACGATAACCATTTTTCTGTAAAGCGGTGATGGTTTCCGCCAGCTCGGGACGATATTTACTTTTGATGGTGAAATAGCCGTATACTTCATTGTTTACCGAAACATAAACCTGAGAGGCGTTGCTTTGTTTATCATTTTGTAACGGAGCGCCCACCCATTTGGCTGAACCCAGTTTTACTTCATTTTTTCCCCAATAAGCACTGATACCCGCACCACCTGTTTCTGTATAGTTGCCTAAAATGCGTTTGCTGGCTGTAATGTCGCTAAGTTTTTTGACGATCATACGGCTCAAAGGATGCGACGACTGCATGGCGATTGATTTTACCATAATGCGTTCTTCCTCGGTCAGATCCCTTCCGACATAGTCTACTTCTGCTTCGTTGGACTGCGTAATGGTACCGGTTTTGTCAAACACTACGGTGTCTATATGAGCCAGACGCTCAATGGTATGGGCATTTTTTGGATAAAAAAGATGCTTACCAAACAGACTCAGTAAATTTCCATTGGTGAAGGTGGACGAAAGCAATAGCGCACATGGGCAAGCTACGAGCAAGCTGGTTGTAAATGCTCTGAATGCAGTTTCCGGGTTATTGAAAGCAAAGCACCAGATCAAAAATGTAATTGTGGCGATGATCAGTACGATCACGGAAAAATACTTGTTGATACGAGCAGCGAGGGTTGTGTTTTGATCTTCCTTTTCTTTCGAGAATGTACCATGGTTCCACAACTGGGTGAGGTAACTTTGGGAAACCCGGCGAAGCACTTCCAACTCGATGGAAGGACCGGTTTGCTTGCCACCTGCATATATCGTATCGCCTTTTTTACGCTCAACAGGTTCCGATTCTCCTGAAACAAAACTGTAATCGATCATCGCCCGAGGACTTACCAATACAGAATCCGCCGGAATCAGTTCCTCGTTTCGGACCACAATGAGGTCACCTGCATCCAAACCAGTAATGGGTTTGCGTGTTTCACTGCCATTATTCACAACAGAAACAGCTACGGGGAAATAGGATTTATAGTCGCGCTCGAAAGATATACCTGCATAGGTTTTATCCTGAAAGTATCGACCGATCAACATGAAAAATACGGCACCGGTGAGCGAGTCGAGATAGCCTGGACCGGTTTCTGTGAA
>CALGRQ010000090.1 GCA_937880795.1 uncultured Dyadobacter sp.
TCTCGGCAATGTTGTCCCGGATATGTTGGGCTATAAGTCGGTATGTCTTGTACATGTTACTTCTTAAATTCAAAAATTAGGTCTACTCCTCTGATCAGTGTTTTTTCAATCTTCTTTTCCAGTTGCTTTGATGGACCCATGAATTGGCGTTTGGGGATTTTTACTTTTTTACCGCGGCCTGCCATACCGCCTTCGTTGTGAATCTGAGCATATTCACTGTCGGTGGTGATTACAATCTCTTTATTGTAATCCATATCCCATTTGATAGAGTCGCCCAGGTCGCCGGAGTCTGTCAGGATCGGGGATGTTTGTTGCTTTCGGCTGTACCGGCTTGATTTTTTACCAGTCTTTTTGTTTTTTGTGATCTTCTGGTTTTCTTCTTTTCTGCGTTCTACCTCCGGCCACTTCACCAGTGTTTCGTCTGTAAACCCTTCGTTGTGAAAGGAATCCCTGAAATGATCTTCTGCCATCTTGCCTACCTCCCTGGGAAGTGTGCCGGTGATGAAGCGTTTGGCTTCATTGGAAAGTCGTTTTAGGTCATTAAAAAGGTCTTTCATTTGGAATTAATTAAAAAGTTGTACATTTGTACTGGCGGGAGCTACGGCCCCTGCCCCCACTTAAATAGCCGCTGTAAAGTGGCTATTTTTGATTTAGCTTATTTCGTTTCACAACGCTTACAATTCCATCTTGGATAAGGATCAATTCCTGAATAGAACTGTTTCTCCCTGGTTGAATCCCTGCCCATATTGCATCCCTTAGTTCCTTAGAGGTCGGTTGAAATTTCCCAAAGTCAAGTACTGCATATGTGCATTTTTGACTTGCCGCGGACTGAATCTGCTTTTGGATAGCATTTTTTATATTACGTGGAGCCATCAATGTTTTTAAATCCGCCATTTTTCCATTTATCTCCAAGTCGGGTTGTTTTCCGTTACCTTCAATTTTTGGGCGAACTTTCACCTTCATCTTGGGATTAAAGTCTGTAATCTTTACTGCTGCCGCCAGGTTCTCCTTTAATTCGTTCTTTTCCACACCAGGATGCAACAGGACTATATTTCCTTTTGGGGTTTCTACGGAATAGTAAAGCCCCATTTTTGCAACAGACTGCTTGTATTCTAATTTTAAAACCGACTCTTCCCGTCTTGCATTTTTGGCGTAGGGATGGTTTTCAGAAAATAAGTTGCCCGAACGAGCCGGATTGTTTTGAAGCCCTTCGGGTATTGGCGTTAAGTTGGATGGAATAGGCGTAATGGGTTTATCTGTTGAGCGAATCCCACATTTGCAATTCCAGCCTAACGGTGGTGCATGCGTATCCCACCATGAATCGTTGAGCGGCCTGATAATTCCAACATAGTCTAAATGATCTTGCCTTGGTTCGGCTGATCGGGTTCGCAAAAACTCGACATTTGGGTATAGGTCAGCGGTGCGTTCCATATCTTTCCATTGGGCGGCAATACGGGCAGACCTTACGGCGGTGTCGTACTCTGTGCGCAACCATGTTTGGTTGTATTTTCCTACCACAGGTTCTGCCAGTTTTTTAAACTCTGTCCAGGATCGTTTGGAGCCGCTACCATTGTCCAGCAATGCGGCCAGGTTTTACGGGCAGCAAACCACAGGCCGCTTTCTCTGAGCTTTAAACCAAATTCAAAGTTTGGTGAATTGTATTTAATGCCTAACCCTGTTTCAACAGCATCAACAATACTTGCGCTTTCTGCCTCAAAAATGTTAGGTTCAATCGTACTTTGACTCTTACTTCCAAAGATGTTTTTAAGTGCCTTGCTGATCCATCCCTTTACCGTATCGGCAGAGAATACCAACTCCATTACATCGCTTCCGCAATTGCAGTGTCTGTATAACTCATTGATAGCAGCGGTAAGATTGACACGCCCGGAAGGTGCCGGGCTTAAACGAAAAAATCAGTCGCCGTTACAAGTTTTAAGCCTTTTCGGCTGGGTTTATTCTTGACGGGTTCCTTTTTTTGTTCTGGCTCATTTTCCGGTTCAGGTTGGTCAGCTTCGTCGCGCGGCGAACCGTCGGAGTCGTCAACAAATTCCACATTGTAATTTTCCGCGTAATAGGATTTTTTCAGCGGCCCAACAGTGCGATGAATGTCCAGATCCATTTTAAGCATTTCGGACTTTTTAAGCTCTTCTTCATCCACAAACTGGAATTCTCCCTTGTCAGCTTCTGCAAAGCCCTGGGCAAGTAGTAAAGCGCGGAATTCTTCGTTTAAAATGCGTTTAACAAACTTGCGATCGGAGAGAGATATCTTGTTTGCCACACGCTCATGAACTTCTGCCTGGCTCCGACTACTTCCATTTTCGGTAGTCATGGTTTGCCCAACAATCACCTTAGATATACCCGCTTCCATGCGGTCGTATAGGCTTCCGTAAGTATCTGCCGCGCCCGTTTTGTTGCCCGTCTCTACGTGTTCCAGCTCAGAGCCGGTAGGGATTACCAAGTATGCCAATGCGCCGGCTTCTTTTAGAGCCTCTTGCATTTGCTCCCGATGACCAGGCATATTGGGGTCATACTTGCCAACTCGTGTTGGTTGGCCAAATATTTCGTTGAATTGTGCCCAGTCGCTGAGATCGCCACGTTTTATCAGGACCAGTGGCGTAGCGATAAGGATCAATCCCAGGTCATTTTCTTTTCCAGCTGTAAAATATAGATTGGTGAATGGCGGCTTGGTATAGTCAATTCCTTCGGTGTCGCTAGGCCTGGTTACAACAAGTCCTTTGGTAGGCACTACGTGAGCGCGTGGCACCAACTCGGTTTTCTTGGCTGTAAAATCAGCTTTAATAAGGCTATAACCCCAAAATCTGGAATCAATAATATGTTCCAGCATTTGTTCAAATGCTTCGGTTTCGATCAGCTTATTGATGCTGTCAACCTCTTTTCCATCATTTTGAAATACGATGCTGCTGGTTGTAATGGATAGCCGACGCTGAGCCATAACCGAAACAAGGTGATCATCCAGGATGATATCTTCATACAGGTTATAAAGCAAATCCCTGGAAGGACGTAAAATGTTTTCCGCTGACTGTATCGCCTGTCTCCATTTGTTGAGATCCTTTCGACTACGGTCCACACTACGGATATCAATCCGAAGATCCTGAATTACGGTTTGCGGCTTATTCGTTTTTTTAGCCATAGGGCGTTTTAAATCTTAAATCCTAGTCTTGGTGCGTAAAATGTATTTGCGCGTTAGTTAAACACTACTTAAATGGCTTTACAAGGCTATGGGAATAGTGGAGCGCGTGGCGTTCTGCCTCCCCATCCAATTCCATCCCCTGCGGGGGTCCCTTCCTCCGGAAGTGGTGCGCTCGGTACGCCTGGCATGATGATCTTACCTTTTGCTATTTCCTGCAATAGTCTAATGGCGTCATCATATCGTTTCACCACTTTTGCCGGGATGGTCTCCGCGAGTTGGTACAGGTGATATATTGCAATGTCGCGGGCGATCTGTAATAGTAGCTTATGCCTGGCATCACCATTTTTTTCAAGCTCCGGTCTGATGTAGTAACGTTGTGCCAAGTAGCTTTCTATTTCACTCTCCGCAGTGGCACAGTGTGCCAGAATGATCGTGTCGGAGTATCGCGCAAGAATATCCCGGATCTCAGGGTATAGACTTGTGGAAAGGTCTATTTTTGTTACGAACATTGGAAATCTTGAATTGCGTTTATACAATGATTTGGATCGATAGCATCGAGTATATCGACTATAAGCTGACCTGTTCCGGTGAGAGTCCCGCGTAACTGGTTTTTTCCCAGAGCACTGCTGATCGTTTCCCCTTGTTTACCGAAATGATAACCTCCCTTCTTAATAAAAAAGGCGTTGAGCATATCAGCACAAAGGACATTGCCCAGAATGTCAATAGCTAGTGCAGCAGAGCGAAATGAATTTGACATGGTTTTACGTCCGCGTCCAACTTCAATGAGGTTAAAACTGATACCAATCGGAACCAGGAACAGGGCTAGCAGTATCGCCACAGACACCAATATAAAATTCTTCATAATCTTTGAGAGCGACGCTTTGCGCCGGTTAGGGTTGGTATTGTTGAAACTGTTTTGGTGTTGCTCATGAAAATGCCACCTTCCAGGGCATCGGGGCCGTCGTCGTGTCCGGTAGGGAAACCTAACAGCTGTTCGATCAGGGTTTGAAAATCCTTATCATTTCGCTGTGTTTCGTCGAAGATGACCAGGCCGCGTTCAAAGGTGGCCGTCATGTTTTCAATCCGTGCCTCTTTGTTGGGCTTTGCGCGCTTATCGGCTGATACTGGTAGCATGGTTCCCCTGGCTTCACCTTCTGCGATATACTCAGGCATGTGAATGTCTTCCTGCATGAAGTTTGCTTCCATGTAGTGGTAAATGACACCAGCGCCAACACTTCGTAAGGCAACGTCCAGATCATAATGCGCTCTTACCATTGCGGCTTTGGTAGCCTGCCTGATCCAACAGCGAAAGATGTAGTAGTAAATACCACAACGTACTATGGTTACAAGTGCCTTGTAATCGTTTTTCTTGGTATCCTTGTAGCTTGGATCAAGGTAACTGATCACGTGTTGCCACTGGCCCACGGGTGGCACTTTACCCCACTTTATCCATTCGCGTTTGAAAATCTTACCCTCCATAATGTGCTTGTGGAAGAATTCACGCTGTGCAGCTTTGTAGCCCATGAGCCTGATACGCTCATCCACATTGGCACGGGAATAGTTTTCTTTCCAGGCGGGAACACCGTCCACGCTTTGGTCTTCCTTGTGCGTTTTTGGATTTTCCAGCGCAAACACCTTTGAATGGTAAATGTGTTCTTTGGGTTGCTGTCCTTCTTCCACATCGCCAACCATGTGTGCCAGGATACTCGCGCGGTGTATTCGGTTACCCACCATCACGAAACGTCCACCATGAAGGTCAAAGCAACCCAATAGGTCTTCCAAAATCCAGTCAACAGCTTCCTGTACACGATCGGGATTACGACAGATCTCTTTGTCGTCGATATCATCCACAATAATCAGGTTCGGACGTTTGGCACTTTTACGGGTTCCCCTGGGAGACTGACCACGGCCATAAGCCCAGAAACCTACACCGTCCTGTGTTGCAAAAGTTTGGTTGGTCCAATCGCCGTATGTTACCTGCTTCCCGTAATCGTTGATGTAACGCTCATTGGCTTCCAGTTCAGCCTGGCAGTCGAGCAAGAGCATCATTGCCTTATCCTTATTGTTGGATACAAGAATAACGCCGTTTAGCTGGTTGTTGGCTTTCAGAAAAAGTGTTATGAACACATCTACTACAACCGATTTCGCATGTGCACGCGGCCACTCCAAAACACCAAAAAAGGTTTTGTTCTGCATGATGGCTTTGGCATCACGTTTGTGGAAATAGCCAAACGGGGCGCTCATGTAATGCGGAAAATAGTACTGACAAAACTTCTCGAAATTGCCTTTCAGCTCTGCAATGCGTTTACGTTGCTGGTCTACCGGCTCCTTAACAGGGGCAGATGTCCCGGACATAATCCGCTTTTTACTTTCAAGATATTGTTGCCATTCCTTTTGTTCTTTCGGCGTCATACTAGGCTAAATTCTCACGCTTCTTCATCAAAAAAGCGTCGGTAAAATCAATAAGGGCTTTGGCAAACTCAGGGTCCTTTGAGCTCACATAGTCTGCCAGTTCTTTACACACGTTGACGTAATGCGTCCATTGAATGTCCTTTTGTTTCACGCTTGCGAACAGCTTTGATAACGCGTCAATCTCACCTTTGCCGATGAGTGGCAATGGAAGCGGCTTTCCTTCTTTGGCTTCCATCTCCTCCTTTTCTCGTTTCAAGTGTTCCATTCCTGACCGGATGGCAGCAAGTTGGTAATCGATCAGATCCAACACCTGGTTGCTGATGGAGTCTTCCAAAGAGTATTTTTTTGCTCTTTCTTCTTTCCAGCCATCTTTATTAACCCAGGCGCTTATTGAAGTGGTGGAAACGCTTACAGTTGCTGCAATACGAGCCTGATCCCAACCAAGTAGATACAACTCTTTGGCGGCGGCACGCTGTTCGTCTTTATTCATGTGTGTGTTTCTTTTGCCCAAAATTCATGAAGTCACGGCAATTCTCCGAAGGCTAAAAACTATCATTATCGAATTACGTACAACCATTACCGTGATGGGTACAATCATTCTTTTTTTGGGTTGTGTAGGCCAAAAAATGCCGCAAAATTTGAATCCACAAACAAAGAACAATGTCAAAATCATTTTGCCTTCTTGACGATTCAATGACGCTTCATGGCCTCCGGTTTAAACCGGAAGGTGCAGACATGAGCCGGTTTCGAGAAAACCCTATTTTACTCTATATGCACATACGAGGTACGGTGCATGGGAAGTGGAATAACATACGCTTGGAAAATGGCAAGTGGCTTGCTGATCCCGAATTTGACCTGGCAGATCCTGAAAGTGCAAAAATTGCCGGAAAGGTTGAGCGCGGTTTCCTTAAAGCATGTTCAATGGGTGTATATCCCTTGGCTGTGTTGAAGGGTCTGCGAGTGAAGTTGACGGGAGATGCTGGCAGCAATGGAAACTCTTTGAGGCTTTGCGCTCAAACGGGTGAAACGATTGAAGACATTGAATCTCACATCCTAAAATTAACTGTCCCTATTATGGCCGACGAAAAAAAGAATGCAGGGGCGATTGTGGCCGTCCCCAAAGAAATTGCCCTTGCTGCCGGACTTGCCGAAGATGCTACCGCCGATTCGATTGTGCAGAAGATCAAGGAGGTTACCAACAACTATCTGGAACAGGTTCAAAAGGTGAAGGATCTGGAATTGGCAGTTTTGATTTAGGTAAAGAGCTCTTTTCTAGCTGGGCGGCACACGACTTTATTAATTCAAACGTTTCTTGGGCAGACTGGTAATCTTGTTCCAATAATCCCATAATTTCTTCTTG
>CALGRQ010000091.1 GCA_937880795.1 uncultured Dyadobacter sp.
CAGCGCCATAGATGATGTAAATCTTTCATCATGCGTATGAACCGGTATTTGAGGAAATGTCTTCTTGAGTGTTTTTACAAAAACCTGAACTCTGGCCGCATTCTCACTATCGGAATTATCCAGCTTGCGTGGCATACCTACAACAAAAGCTTCCACCTCCTCCTTTTCTACATATTTTTTAAGAAACTCGATCAAATCGTGGGTTCTAACGGTTTCCAATGCAGTTGCAATGATCTGCAAAGGATCCGTAACCGCTAAGCCTGTGCGCTTGGCACCATAATCTACTGCAATAAGACGCGACATCCTTAATATATGTTAATCTCTGCAAAGATAATACGTTTCATTTAGCTTTTCCTGAATGAAGTTTAGGATCCTTGAATTTGATGTGCACATTACATATTAAGCTTATCTTTGTTGTATGATCGACAAACGCTGGATATACCACCCTGAACTTACCGATAGACAGAAACAAACGGCTAATCAACTGGCCGAAGAACTCAATATCAATCCCACTTTGGCTACCCTGCTGACGCAGAGAGAAATTTTAGATTTCGAGAGTTCCCGTCAGTTTTTCAGACCTAATCTCTCGCAACTACATGACCCCTATCTGATGAAAGATATGGACCTGGCTGTGGAGCGTTTGGCGAAAGCCATGGCTAATAACGAAAAAATACTAGTATATGGCGATTATGATGTGGATGGGACCACTTCGGTCACCGTTTTCTTCGGTTTTCTCCAAAAACGTTATGCGCATCTTGACTATTATATACCCGACAGATACGAGGAAGGCTATGGTGTATCCTGGCAAAGTATAGACTGGGCACAAGAAAATGGATATACGCTCATTGTCACACTCGACTGCGGCATTAAGTCTATTGACAAGGTTACTGAGGCAAAACAAAGGGGGATCGATTTTATTATTTGTGACCATCATCGGCCTGGTGATAGTTTACCACCAGCAGTGGCTGTCCTGGATCCCAAGCGTGAAGATTGCCCTTATCCTTATAAAGAACTAACCGGCTGCGGCGTCGGATTTAAGTTACTGCAAGCTTATTGCATTTCACAACAAATCGATCAAAAAGAACTATTTGAATACCTTGATCTGCTTGTAGTAAGTATAGCAGCAGATATCGTTCCCATCACAGGAGAAAATCGCGTTTTAGCGCATTACGGGTTATTGCAGTTGAACGCAGCGCCGAGAATCGGCATCAAAGCATTGATTAAAATTGCGGGAATGACGGGCACGCTGGATATCACCAATGTTGTTTTTGGAATTGGTCCGCGTATTAACGCTGCCGGAAGAATTAAACATGCCAAAGAGGCAGTTCGTTTGCTACTTTCTGAACACGAGGAAGAAGCGAATGATTTTGCCCGAGAAATTGATAACCACAATAAGGACCGCAAGCTGTTTGACTCTACAATCACCGAGGAGGCTCTTTTCATGATTGAAAATGATTCCTGGTTTACCGAGGCAAAGAGTACTGTATTATATAAGGAAGATTGGCATAAAGGCGTAATTGGTATTGTAGCCAGCCGCTGTATTGAAAAATACCATCGACCTACCATCATTTTAACCAAATCGCATGAGAAAGCAGCCGGTTCCGCTCGTTCTGTTCCCGGCTTTGACGTATACGAAGCAATTGAAGAATGTGCCGACTTACTTGAGCAATTTGGAGGCCATACTTTCGCTGCGGGACTTACGCTTCCTATAGATAATATAGAAGCGTTTCGAATTCGTTTTAACGAAATCGTATCCAGCCGAATATCGCCTGATCAGTTGATTCCGATGGTAAATATTGACCTGCCACTGGAACTGTCGGCCATTAATGCCAAGTTTTATAATATTCTCAGACAAATGGGACCCTTCGGACCGGGCAATATGACTCCGCTGTTTGAAAGTAAAAATGTCACTTTGGTTGGAAAACCCGTTATCATGAAAGAAAAACACCTCAAATTTGACGTAAAACAGGATAATTCTTTCATATATACAGCCATCGGTTTCGGCATGGCTGAATTTGCCAACGAATTGGCCAGCCAACGTCCTTTCTCTATATGTTACCACTTGGAAGAAAATAACTTTCGAGACAAAAAAACGTTACAATTGTTTCTAAAAGACATCAAACTACACTGACATTTCCCTCAACATCTACATTAGATACGAATCCAATGATATTAAGAACTGAAAACCTTGTTAAAAAATACGGTCCACGGCTTGTTAACAATAATGTTAGCTATCAGGTAGAGCAAGGGGAAATTGTCGGACTTTTGGGACCCAATGGTGCAGGAAAGACCACCTCTTTTTATATGGCTGTTGGTTTAGTAAAGCCTAACAGTGGGAAGGTATATCTTGACGACAAGGATATCACCAGCTTGCCCATGTACAAACGAGCACGCTTAGGCTTGGGATATCTGGCTCAGGAAGCATCCGTATTCCGAACCTTGACCGTGGAGGAAAACGTACGTGCGGTTCTGGAAATGACGAATCTTTCCAAGCAGGATCAAAAACAAAAGGTTGAGGAACTTCTTGAGGAATTTCACTTACAGCATGTTCGTAAAAGTAAAGGAATGGTGCTTTCGGGAGGAGAACGTCGGCGAACCGAAATTGCCCGAGCCTTGGCCGTAGATCCAAAATTTATTCTTCTTGATGAACCTTTCGCCGGAGTAGACCCTATTGCGGTTGAAGATATCCAGAGTATCGTAGCCAAGCTGAAACATAAGAATATTGGTATTCTGATAACCGATCATAATGTAAACGAAACATTATCCATTACAGACAGGGCTTATCTTTTATTTGAAGGAAAAATCTTAAAACAAGGCACAGCAGAGGAGCTGGCAGAAGACGAAGTGGTGAGAAGGGTGTATCTGGGACAACATTTCGAATTAAAACGAAAATTTGTATAGCGCTAAGACATAGAAAAGGGAACGCTCACCGGCATTCCCTCTCTTACAATTATTCACCATGAACTGTATTTACTAAAAAAGCTTAGATTCTTTTATTTTTTAGGGCACTTCTTACAGTGCTTTCCTTTCTTTTTATATTTCTCACAACACTTTTTGAAAACGCACTCCTCACCATTTACCAGTGACCTGGACCAACATTCAACCTGATCCGAAAAGCTTACTGGTTCACCACACATCAAAAGGTTCATGATAATTTGCGTTTATGTTGAGACAAATGTAGTAGCTATTTAGAATCATTCAAAATCATTTGGCCAATTATTTTGAAAAAATCTAAATAACGTCATCCTACTACCCTGTTTCCACATACACCGCAACTATTTAATTTTTTCCCACACTTCATGTATCGGCTTCCCGTCGCTGCTCTTCCCACTGTGATCCCAGCGACCATCTTCAAGTTTCCATCCAAAACTGAGTGTAGCTCCTACCCGATTGTTGTCTTTTGAAAAAAACTGGATATTCTCTGTATACTTACCGTCCTTAGCCGTATAGGTTCCACCTCCGGTTGCATAAAATCCTTTCACACCTGGGTCAATAGCGAACCATTGAAAACGTGTGCCCGACAATAATTTTAAGGTTTTCCGTGTACCTTGCTGATGAATTTTAACCATAGGATCAGTCCCGTTTGCGGATCGCTCCGTGATATGCCATGCACCAGCCATAGGCGCGTTCTCCGCTTCGTCCACTTTCATCCATACCATCGCCTCCTCAAATCGTAGTGTCAAAATACCTTCTTTTTTGCTTACCGTAAACTCTATTGGAATCCCAATCTTAGCAGTATCCGCCGAATTAAACTCCGGTGTATAGGTCATCTTATCTCCCTGCATTTTTATAGGGCCCCCTTCGGCACGTTCAAAATATTTATTACCGAGGCTATATGATGCGATAGACATATAATTTTCGGTCACAATAAGCATGGAAGTACTTCCCGTAGGCTCTTGCGATTTCCACGCACCAATAGGGACCTGCGCCATGGCAAATGAACTCAACATGGTTAGGGCGAATACAAGTATTTTTTTCATGATTACTCAGTTTTAATTTAAATAACACAAATTTATTTATACTTACCTTAATACTTCCTTTAAGACATCCAGTGAGCGAACCTCCCCGAAACCCTCAATATGTATCTTGTAAAAAAATAGCACTTTTTCCAAAATAGAACCCCTTCTGAGTCTATCCAAAGAAACATGGTTTTCATAGCCAAACAATAAGAATTGTTCGGTCGCTTTCAATTCTGTTGCATCAGCAATTTGCGGGAAATGGTGGGTTTTTATTTCCCGTTCTAAATCGTTTAAATTTTTAAACCCTATCTTATTCATGTTGCAAATTTTATTCTTTAGTGTGCAG